>JAEXAZ010000053.1 GCA_023394255.1 Bacillota bacterium
CCTCTGCTCGCCTCCTCAAAAGAAATGGTGGCGGCAATGCGGGAGGAAACCTCCGTCAAGGAAATATCCCGGATGGTCATGCTCTCCTCCCTGACGGTCGTCGGGATCGGCGCCATGAATGACAACGCGACGATTCTTAAATCGGGCATTCTCAACCAGAATGATTTCCTGTATTTAAAAATGCAGGGGGCTGTCGGTGATGTTCTGAGCCACTTTATTAATAAGGACGGCGAACTGGTCATGACCGGCGTGGAAGACAGGCTGATCAGCACCCCGCTTTCCACATTGAAAGAATTGGATAACGTCATCGGCGTTTCAGCGGGGACTGAGAAGGTGGAGGCAATCCGGGCGGCGCTTTGCGGAAACTATCTGGATATCCTGATTACCGATGAAGATACCGCTTTGAGATTGACTGAGGAAGACAATCTGAACGGACAATAAGAATACACATTGGAGGTATAAATATGGCGGATAACTATTTAATGGCTGTGGATGCGGGAACAGGCAGTGTGCGCGCGGTTTTGTTTGATACCTCAGGAAAACAGCTCGGCTGTGTGCAGCGGGAATGGGAGCATAGGGAAGATCCCCGTTATCCGGGCAGCATGGATTTTGATTGGGTGCATAACTGGAAACTCGCGTCGGGCTGTATCCGCGGTGTCCTTGCGCAGACCGGCGTCAGCCCTCGGGAGATCGCGGCGGTCTCAACCACCTGTATGCGGGAAGGCATTGTGCTTTACGACGCATCCGGCAGGGAAATTTGGGCATGTGCCAACGTGGACGCGCGCAGCAACGACGAGGTTGGCCAGCTGATCAGGATGAATCCGGAACTGGAAAAAGAGGTGTACCTTGAATCCGGCCAGACCTATGCGCTCGGCGCGCTGCCCCGCCTTTTGTGGGTGAAAAACAAGATGCCCGCGCTTTATGAAAAAACCGCGACGGTCGGCATGTTTAACGACTGGCTGATTTATAAGATGTCCGGGTTCCTCGCTGTCGAGCCGAGCAACGGGTCGACCACCGGCATTTTTGATCTGCAGAAACGCGCGTGGGATCCCTCCATCGCGGAAAAATGCGGTCTGCGGCCGGATATTTTCCCGGCTGTTCTGGAGTGCGGCGGCGTCGCGGCCAGAGTCAATGCCGCAGGGGCGGCCGAAACAGGGCTTGCGGAAGGAACACCGCTCGTTGTGGGCGGGGGCGACGCCCAGCTGGGATGCATCGGCGTAGGCGTGGTGGAGCCGGGTCAGGCGGCGGTATTCGGCGGAAGCTTCTGGCAGTACGAGTTCAATACCGCGAACGGGGAAACGGATCCCGGCTGCCGTGTGCGCGTCAACTGCCATGCGGTTCCCGGCGTCTGGCAGTATGAAGCGCTTGCCTTTAAGCCGGGGCTTGTCATGCGCTGGTTCCGTGACGGCTTCTGCCAGCTTGAAAAACAACAGGCAGAAGCGACCGGAAAGGACCCGTATTACCTGATGGATCAGGAGGCAAAGAAGATTCCGGCCGGCAGCTACGGCATGATGTGCGCGTTTTCGGATGTAATGAATTTTATCTCATGGAAGCATGCCGCGCCGACCTTCACCAATTTTGAGCTGGACCCGGAAAAATTCAACCGGTATACGTTTTACCGCGCAATTATGGAGAATACCGCGCTGGTCACCAGAGGGCATCTGGATTTGGTAAAGGAAGCAACCGGAAATCTGCCGGATGAGATCGTCTTTGCCGGGGGTGCGGCGAAAAGCCCCGTCTGGTGCCAGATTGTCTCGGATGTGCTTGGCCTGCCGGTGAAAGTCCCTGTGGTAAAAGAAGCAACCGCACTTGGCGCCGCCATTTTGGCCGGTTATGGGGCGGGAATTTATACAGACATCCCCGAAACCGCTAAAAAGCTGGTTACATGGGATAAAACCTACCAGCCTGATCTGGAAAACCATGCCGTCTATACGGCGCTGTATACGCCGTGGCGCAAGGTCTATGCGGCGCAGCTGGAGCTTTGCGATCAGAAGCTGACAAAAAATATGTGGATCGCTCCGGGGCTGTAAAAACTGTTCCGTCAGATAAATTGATAGATTATGGAGGAAGCAACAATGTTTATACTGAATGAAAAGGAAAGGGAATACCGCTTTGGGGACAGCGGCCCGAAATATTTGATGAAAGGTCCCCGCATGAATTTTGCGGTTGTGCAGTTTCATACCGGACAGGATTTTAAAGCCCATTACCACAATGTCATGGAGGAAAACTTTTTCATTCTGGAGGGCGAAGTGGATATCGTAGTGGACGGTGTCGTACATCACCTGACACAAGGCGATTTGATTCATATTGAACCCGGTGAAACGCATTATGTGGTCAATCAATCCGGCGGAACAGTGAAGATGGTTTCCACGCTCGCCCCCTATCAGGAAGTCGACAAAGTGGAAATTGAAGATTACAAGTATTAAAAAAATCCCTCATTCCAAAGACGGAATGAGGGATTTTTCTATCGTTCCTTATTCAACGGTAACAGATTTTGCAAGATTGCGGGGTTTATCGACATCGCAGCCGCGCAGCACCGCCGTATGATAGGCCAGAAGCTGGAGCACCAGCACGCCGATGACCGGCATGAACAGGTCGTCAAGGGCGGGCAGCCGGATGCATTTGCTGTAAACGTCGGGATCTACTTCAAACCCGTCTTTGCAGATCAGCAGGATATCAGCGCCGCGGCTGTGCACTTCCTTCACATTGCTGATCATTTTCGGCAGCAGGGCGGATTGTGTCGCGACGGCCACAACCGGAACCCCTTCGGTGATCAGGGAGATCGTGCCGTGCTTGAGTTCCCCCGCGGCATAAGCCTCACAGTGGATGTAGCTGATCTCCTTCAGTTTCAGGGAGCCTTCCATGGAAAGCGCGTAATCCAGCCCGCGCCCGAGGAAGAACAGGTCTTTCAGGGTCTGGTAGCGTTTGATGTATTCCTGAATATCCGCACCCAAAGTCAGGACCTGTTCGGTGGCGTCAATCGCGCGCAGCAGGCCCGCCGTCAGATTCTGCGCCTCTTCACCGCTGATCCGGCGGTTCGCAAGCGCCAGCTTGAACGCGATCAGATACATCACGGAAAGCTGCACCGAATAGGCCTTCGTGGAGGCGACCGCGATTTCGGGGCCGGCATAGGTGTGGATGACATAGTCCGCTTCCCGCGCAATGGACGAACCGGTCACGTTGACGATCGCCAGAGTGGTGATGCCGCGCTCCTTTGCCAGCCGGAGGGCCGCCAGCGTATCCGCGGTTTCGCCCGACTGTGAGATCAGCAGCACGAGCGTGCGCGGGGTCAGAATCGGGTCGCGGTAACGGAATTCGGAAGCAATGTCGCATTCCACAGGAATCCGCGCCAGCTTTTCAACCAGCGCTTTGCCCAGCATGCCCGCATGCATGGCGGTGCCGCAGGCGATGATGGTTACGGCTTCAAACTGCTTCCAGAAGCCTTCCGGGATATCGTCCTGCAGTTCAAAGGAGGGGAGCCCATCCGAAATCCGCGGGTGGACCGTATCGCGGAGCGCCTTCGGCTGCTCGTAGATCTCCTTGAGCATAAAATGCGGATAACCGCCTTTCTGTGCCTGCTCCACCGTCCATGACGCGGTGCGGTATTCCAAAACCGGCTGGGAGCCGTCGGGGTTGAACAGGCTGATTCCGTCCGCTGAAACGGCGGCGACCTGCAGTTCTTCCAGCAGGACGTAGGTACGCGTGTACTGCAGGATGGCGGGCACGTCGGACGCGACAAACCCTTCGGTTTCTGTTTTTGCCGCAATCAGCGGGCTGCCCTTGCGCGTGGCGTAGATGGTCCCGGGATGGTCCGCGAACAGGATCGCGAACGCGTAAGAGCCTTCCAGCAGTTCCTGCGCGCGCCGGATGGCGTCGACAGGGTCGCCGCTGTAAAGCGAATCGATCAGTTTTGCCGCCACCTCGGTGTCGGTGCGGGATACAAATTCGTAACCGCTGGCCGCGAGCTTATTTTTGATCTGCTGATAGTTTTCGATGATGCCGTTATGTACCAACGACAGCTTTTCGGTCACATGCGGGTGCGCGTTCAAATCGCTTGGCTCCCCGTGGGTGGCCCAGCGGGTGTGCCCGATGCCGCAATGGCCTGACAGGGGATGGGTTTTAAGGCGGTCGGACAGGGCCTGAAGCCTGCCTTTGGATTTCACCGTATCGATCCCGTTTTCAGTAAGGACAGAAATACCGGCCGAATCATAGCCGCGGTATTCCAGCCCGGAGAGTGCACCTAATAAAACGTCAGAAGCTTCACGGCTTCCGGCGTATCCAACAATTCCGCACATAGAGATTCCTTTTCTCCGCACGGCGCTTATCAAATTTTATTTTTATATGGGTTCAGAAGCATTCCTTCCCGGCCGTGCGGAGCTGGACGAATGCTGTCATATGCAGTTCACTTCCTGCCGAACTGTCTGTCGATCCGGTTGCCCGGAAGTTTTCAGACCGGCTGCGCTCGGAAGCCAAGCGGAGAGGCATCCGCCGAATATTTCGATGAACCTCCCACCTCGTCAGCCGCCTTTGGCGGCTCTGGCGCTTGTCGTACCTTTAATTTTGCCCGATCACCTCCAACTGAAAAGATGTAATTTCCGGCCCTCCTTTCCTGATGTCCTGCGAAGCCGTTCTGAAAACGCGCAAACGGCTTCGGCGCGTCCATTATAACAAAATTACCATAGAAACGCAAGCAATCCATCTTATGCTAAAACAAGCAGAAATGACCCTGCAACAGTAGATTTTCTTACCAATCCATGTTAAAATAGTTAAAATAAAAAATAAACGCTGGAAAAGATCAAGTCTAAAGGAGAAAAGTCATGTCGCTTTTTCACCGGATGTTCGCTGTATTTTTTGCGGTTCTGCTGCTGGGCGGCTGCACTGCGCGGCAGCTGCAGACAGAGCCTGCGGATGAAAAACCCGCTGTATCCTCGTCCGACGCCGCGGATTCCAGTGAGCGGGAAGAGAAGGAACCTCCCCCGCAGGCGCAGGAATCGTCGTCGGAAGAAGCCGAAACCGACTTCGCGCCGCTTGCCGGAAAATATGTATTCCGCACCGAGGGGGTCGAGGATATCTACTGCCCGAACCTCGTCCTGCGGGAGGACGGCACCTGCCGCTTTAATGTGAACCTTCTCACCAATATGGGCGCGATCAACGGCAGCTATCAGGTGGAGAAAGGCCTGCTGATTACCATCGACGTGGACAATCTGAGCTTTGACGGCTTTACCGGCGACGATACCAGGCGGGTCTATTTTGAGGTTGCGGCGGACGATACTCTGATGTATCGGGGAACCGACGCCGGCGAGGACGCGGTCATCGGCATGACCAATCCGATGGATTTGTTTAAAAAGGAATAAATCTCTGCCGTGTAAAACTTGTAAAATAGTTAAGGCGGTGATTTCATGCAAGCGTTCGTCGATATTTTATTTCACGTATTGATCTTTGCCTTTTTCGCGACGCTCATCATCGGATACACCCTGCGCTTTTCCCGGGATTTCTGTTCCAGGGAAAAATCAGAGGAGGCTACCGTTGCGGATTTCTATGAAACACACGATACCTCTGTGGGAACCCGTACGGTCGCAAGATTTATCACCCGATACACTGCGGTGTTTCTGACAAAAGACAGAACACTCAGGTTTTCCGTTTCACCGTGGGTATATGGCTCGCTTTTTCGCCAACAGAAAGGAATCCTATACTATCGCGGAAGCCGGTTTATCAGATTTGAACAGAGATAGTGGAATCCCCCTTGGAATGACGGTCTTTCCAGGGGGGATTCTTATACCAATTTTTTGCTGAAACGGAATTATAAAATTCGGCTGTATATTAGACTAATAAAAGGAAAATACTAACGAAAACAAAATGATACAAAGGAGCTGAACTGTAAAATGAAACCGAATCCTGATGACCGCAGCGACAATGTTGACAGAATTCAGAGAAATATCGATATGACAATTGAAAATATGCACCGGGCCGAAGAGATGATTGCGACAACGCCCGACCAGAAGATGAAGCAGGTGCTGAAAGAGAAAAACCAGCGCCGCGAACAGGCGCTGGAAGGTATGCGGCATGAAATCAGGGATGAAGCCCAGGCGAGGAAAAACCAGACGATGTGAAAAGAAAAACGCTGTACGGCCAGGCCGCACAGCGTTTTTTTATCGGCAATCAGGCGTTCTTCGCGATCAAATCGGCTACATAAAGCCCGTTGGCGGATGCCTGCGAAAGGGAACGGGTAAATCCGGCGCCGTCTCCGACCGCGTAAATGCCGGGACATCCTTCGATTTCGAACTCATTGCAGCGCGGACGCGCGGAATAATATTTGCATTCGATCCCATAAAGCAGGGTATCGTAATTGGCTGTACCCGGCGCGATCTGGTCGAGGGCATGGAGCGTTTCAATGATGTTGTCCAGCTGGCGCTTCGGGATGCAAAGGCTGAGGTCGCCGGGAACCGCGGAAAGGGTGGGGCGTACCGTGCCCTGCCGGAGGCGCTTCTCGTCGGTGCGGCGCCCGACCTCCAAGTCGCCGAGCCGCTGCACCAGAACACTGCCGCCGCTGATCAGGTTTGCAAGGCTTGCCACATGGCGCGCGTATTCAATCGGCTCTTTAAAAGGCTGCGTAAAGTTGGTAGTTGAAAGCAGGGCAAAGTTGGAATTCTTCGTTTTCCGGCTTTCATCACGGTAGCTGTGCCCGTTGACGGTCAGCACGCCGTTTGTGTTTTCCGTGACAACCTGTCCCCGGTCATTGAAGCAGAACATCCGGATAATGTCGCCGTATTCCTTGGAACGGTAGCGGATTTTGGGTTCGTAGATCTTCTTTGCGAAATCTTCCCAAACCAGAGAGGGCAGCTCTACGCGCACTCCGATATCCACCTGGTTATTATGGAGCGGAATGTTGTTTTTTTCGCACCAGTCGGAGAAAAAGAGGCTTCCGGCGCGGCCGACCGCGAAAATGATTTTATCCGCGGTGCAGGTCTGCTCGGACCCTTTGCTCTGCACCGTGAGCGTGTGGGTCTCTTTATCGACATTGGTGACGTTGCTGTTTGTGTGGATTTCAACCTTGTCCCCAAGCGCGTCGATCAGCTTCAGCATCGTGTCAAAGTTGGAATCTGTCCCGAGATGCTTCACCTGCGCCTGGCTCATATGCAGGTCGTATTTGAGGCAGAGCTTTTTCAGTTCGTCGCTTGGCATGAACCGTTCGGTTGTGGCGCCGAAATGGATCAGGATTTTATCAGCCTGCTCAATATAGTTGATGACGGTTTCATCCGGCAGAAATTCGGTCAGCCAGCCGCCGTATTCCGTACTGATCACATATTTCCCGTCCGAGAATGCCCCCGCGCCGGCAAGCCCCTCCATGATCGCGCAGGATTTGCATTTAATGCATGTCTTTGCCTTTTTGGCAATGATGGGGCAGATCCTCCGGTCGAGCGGGTTGCCTTTTTCAAACAGCGCGATGGAAAGGGACGGGTCAAGTTCCGCCAGGCGGTAAGCAGCCATCAGTCCGCCGATGCCCCCTCCGACAATCGCGATATCGTAATTATTTTTCATCTATGTGGAATCCTCCTTTAGTGATGTGCAGACGGAATTTCGGCTTATGCAGGCGAAGCTTCAGACTGGGCCTGTGCAGATGGATTCTGAACCCGCTGCCGGTATGCATTTTGATATGCAGCGGGAAATGCCTGCGCTGTTTTTCGCCGAGGGCGCCGCTGTAAACGTTGAGCACATATTCGGCCAGATTGACGGAGCCGCTGTGTTCCACAGAATTCCTCGCGGAACGATGGAATTCCTCCCGCTGTTGCGCGGGCATATTTTTGAGCGCGCGGATTTTATCCGCCATATCCTGCGCGCCATTGAAAATAAACCCGTTGATACCGTCTTTGACCTGCCCCTCGTTCAGCGGGTCTGTGATCTGCAGAACCGGAAGCCCCATCGCCATGCCTTCCAGCATGGAAATGGAATTCGTATCGGAGGTGGAAGCGGTGATATAAAAGTCGCAGCAGGCAAAGTAGGGCGGGATATCCTCATGCAGGACTTTTCCCGCAAAGGTGACCATATCGGTAATGCCCAGTTCCCGGGCCTGCTTTTCCAGCTCCTCCCGGCAGGGGCCGTCGCCGATAATCAAAAGCTTGATCAGTTCCTGCGGAGGGATTGCTTCTTTCCAGTAGTTTAATAGAACGTCAACACTCTTTTCTCTGCCCAGCCGCCCGACAAACACACCGATCATCATCTGCTCGGTGTAACCGAATGTCTGGCGGAAGGCGCACTTTTTCTCTTCATCGGTTTTATGAGGGTCGAATGCTTCAAGATCAACCGGATTGGGAATCACGTTGACAGGCTTGTAGACACCGGCCTTGCGGAAATATTCTTCGCACTTTTTAGACGGCCCCGTGAGCGCCTGGGCCGACTTGGCGAAGAATTTGGTATATTCATGGGAAAGCTTTGTAGTGACGGGGACAAGCGGCTGGGGCGCGACATAGTAAATATATTCGTCGTACATGGTGTGCAGCGTATAGACCAGCGTAATACGCAGTAATTTCGCGATCATAATGCCGGAAAGGCCGATGCCGAATTCGTTGTGCACATGGATGATATCCGGATTAAATTGGCTGATGTATTTTAACCTGGTTGTCGAAAGCGGCAGAGCAACTCCGTAACCGTAAAAGCGGTTGGAGGTGTGTGCCGGACAATGCAGGACGCCGCCCGCAATGTAATGGCGGCGCGCCCCGGCGTCCGCCGTAACGATCAGCACCTCATGCCCCAGATGTTCAAGCCCGTCTTTTAAAGATTTCACGTGTGTAACAACACCGTTGACGTGTGGCAGGTATGTCTCGGTAAATAGTGCGATTCGCATAAATACACGCTCCTGTTCGATATCGCTCACAAGATATTAGTATACCATACTCGCGGGAAAAAGCAAACTGCTTGTGAGCGGTTTGTATTACTTTACAGAACGATTCTGATTGCCAAATCTTTTCAAAAGGTGTAAACTATTGAACAATAACTACAAAGTACGCAGCCTATGCGATGGGGTGATGGAATGTCGACTGATTTGATGCAGAGAAATTTGACCATGCTGACAGATTTTTATGAGCTGACGATGTCCAACGGGTATTTTAAGCACGGTTTTACGGAAAAAAGGGCCGTATTTGATATGTTTTTCCGTAAAATCCCTGACAACGCCGGTTTTGCGCTGTTTGCCGGACTGGGACAGCTGGTGCAGTACCTGAAAAACCTGAATTTTACAGACGAGGATATCCAGTATTTGCGGGAAAAAGGGCAGTTCAGCGAGGAGTTTTTGGATTATCTCGCAAATTTCCAGTTTTGCTGCGACATCTGGTCGGTCAGGGAGGGAACGCCGATCTTCCCGTACGAACCGGTTGTGGTCGTATGCGGGCCGATTATTCAGGCGCAGCTGATTGAAACAATGGTCCTGCTGACCATCAATCACCAGTCGCTGATGGCGACAAAGGCGAACCGCATCTGCCGGGCGGCGGAAGGCAGGCTGGTGTCCGAATTCGGTTCCCGCCGCGCGCAGAGCTATGATGCGGCGATTCTGGGCGCGCGCGCCACTTATATCGGCGGCTGTTTCGCAACGGCCTGTACCATTGCGGACCGGGAATTCAACATCCCCGCGGTCGGCACGATGGCGCACAGCTGGGTACAGGTGTTTGACAGCGAGTACGAGGCATTTAAAAATTATGCGGAAATCTATCCGGATAACTGCGTTTTTCTGGTGGACACCTATAATGTGGTGAAGTCCGGCGTCCCCAACACCATAAAGGTGGCAAACGAGGTGCTCAAACCGATGGGCTTCCGCCCCAAGGCAGTCCGCATCGACAGCGGGGACATTGCCTATCTGTCCAAAAAAGCGCGCAAGATGCTGGACGAGGCGGGATACCCCGATGTCAAGATTATGGCGTCCAACTCTCTGGATGAATATATCATCCGAGATCTGATCCTGCAGGGCGCCCAGGTGGATTCGTTCGGGGTCGGGGAGAATATGATTACCAGCAAATCCGATCCGGTATTCGGCGGGGTCTATAAATTGGCGGCGGTCGAAGAAAACGGGGCTTTTATGCCGAAAATCAAGATCAGCGAGAGCCTCGAAAAAATCACGACCCCCTGCTATAAGGATCTGTACCGGTTCTTCAACCGTGAAACGGGGCAGGCAATTGCCGATTATGTGACGGTACGCGGGGAACAGGTGGACGACAGCAAGCCGATTACGATTTTTGACCCCGTTGCGACGTGGAAAAAGAAAACGCTGACAGACTATCGCGCGGAGCGTCTGCTTGTTCAGATTTTTGACCGGGGCAGGTGCGTTTATGACCTTCCGGCGCTGGATGATATCCGCCGGTACTGCGCGGATCAGGTCGCGCACCTGTGGGATGAGGTCAAGCGGTTTGAACATCCCCACCGTTATTATGTGGATTTGTCCCCGAAACTGTGGAATGAGCGCAATGACCTGCTTGAAGAAATGAATGGTTAACAGCCGATGCGGCCCCGCCTTTTTGTTCGGAAAGGCGGGGCTGTTTACGCGGTCCCATGCTTTCTTTTTTTAGGATTCTACGAATTTTGCGGGCGGTATCTGTCAATATATACAGAGATATTGTTTTTCAGGAAAATTCTAGTTCGTTTGTTACCAAAATGTTAATTCTTGCAAAACATAAAAAAAGGTCTTGATTTTTATAAAAATTAGGTTAAAATAAGTTTAGCACTCAAAGATAACGAGTGCTAAGGAACCTTGTTTTTCATTATATCATTATCATATGGGAGGAATTTTTTATGACGATTAAGCCTTTGGCAGACAGAGTTGTCACCAAAATGGTGGAGGCGGAGGAAACAACCAAGAGCGGCATCATCCTCGCGGGCTCCGCGAAAGAGAAGCCGGAAGTAGCTGAAGTTCTTGCTGTCGGACCGGGCGGACTGGTGGAC
>JAEXAZ010000201.1 GCA_023394255.1 Bacillota bacterium
GGACACCGCCCGGCTGAAAACATTGATCGGGGATCTGGTGCAGATTGACCCGCGCAGCGTCCATGCCTACGCGCTGGGCGAGCACGGCGACAGCCAGATGGTCCCGTGGTCCCGCGTGACGGTGGGCGGGAAAACCTTCGCCGAGATCCTGCGGGATAATCCCGAGCGGTTCAAAGGCGTGGACCTCGACCAGCTCGTCCATGACACCATCGGAGCGGGCTGGGAAATTTTGAAACGCAAGGGAACCACCTACTACGGCATCGCCACCACCGCGGCCGGCATCATTAAATCCATCTTGCAGGATGAAAACAGGATTATCCCCGTCTCCACCCTGCTGGACGGCGAATACGGCGAACAGGACGTGTTTTGCGGCGTCCCGGCGATTCTGGGGAGAACCGGCGTGAAAGAGATTGTGGAGCTCCATCTGACCGATACCGAGCTGGAAAAATTCCACCGCTCTGCCGAGCTGATCCGCGGTTTCGCCGGAAAACTTTAAACAGTTTTTGACACGCCCAGATATTTACTTGTTTGTAAAAATCGCATAGTTCAAAACCATGTAACACATACTACTGAAAAGAGAGGTGTGCAGCATGAGTATTCATGAGTTTACCGTAAAATCGATTGATGGGAAAGAAATCTCCCTTTCTGATTACGCAGGAAAGCTGGTTTTGATTGTCAACACAGCCAGCAAATGCGGTTTCACTCCGCAATATGAAGAGCTGGAGTCGCTATACAGCCGTTACCGGGACCAGGGTTTTGTTATTCTTGGGTTCCCCTGCAACCAGTTTTTGAATCAGGAACCGGAAAGCAATGAAAAAATCCGGGAATTTTGCAGGCTGACCTATGGCGTCACCTTTCCGATGTTTGCAAAAGTAGAGGTAAACGGAGCCGGTGCGTCGCCTCTGTTTGCCTATTTAACCTCCCAAAAGCCGTTTCAGGGATTCGATTTAAAGCATCCGATCGGAAAAAAGTTGGATGAAATCTTATCTGCGGAAAATACGAATTACGCTGAGGGCAACGATATCAAATGGAATTTTACAAAGTTCCTTGTCGGGAGAAACGGAGAAGTGATTGTCCGTTATGAACCCACAACGGGAATTTCGGAAATTGAGGACAATATCAAGCGGATTTTAACCGGTAAATAAAGGGTGGAAACAGGTATACGGCGAATGTTATGGCTGTGTGATCTGTCCGAAATATCAGGTTTTGCATTGCGTGACAACCAATCGTGAGGGAACTGATTCTTCATTGCACCATTTTTTCGATTGAAAGGGCCCACCCGACGCATGACGCGTCGGGTGGGCCCTTCGATCATCTAAAATGTCCACCATCAGGCGGGCATTTTTTAGTCATTAGATCATTACATCAATTTTTTTCCGGGTCCCCTGTCTGTAGAGCTTCTTAACCTCTTTTTTTCAATTGTTTCCTTTACACCGTTTTTGCATTGATGTATACTGTTTTTTAATGATTATATGCAAAACCCGGAGGTCTTTTCATGCTGATCGACACGCACACGCACGTATTCCCGGATTCACTGGCCGGACGCACCCTGCAAAAACTGTCGGAAATTTCCGGCTGCCCCTACTGTACCGACGGGACGGTCACCGGCACCCAGCGCTATTTCGCACAGTCCGGGGTGGATTTCGCTGTTGTGCTCCATATTGCGACAAAACCGGAACAGCAGACAAATGTAAATAACTTTGCCAGACAGGTACAGGTTGAAAACCCCAACCTGATCTGCTTCGGCTCGGTGCATCCGGACGCACCGGACGCGCTGGAAGAGCTGTACCGCATCAGGGAACTCGGCCTCCGCGGCGTCAAGCTCCACCCGGATTATCAAGAGGTTTTTATCCGTGAAGAGCGTTACTTTCCGCTCTTTGAGACAATGGGCAGGCTTGGACTGCCAGTTGCGTTCCACACCGGCTGGGACCCGCTGTCCCCGAACATTGCCCACGGTTCCTCAAAGGATGTGGCCGTAGTTGCGCGCGCGTTTCCCCGGCTGACGGTCATCGCCGCGCATATGGGCGGACTGAACCGCTATGAGGAAGCGCAGGCGTATCTTGCCGGCCTGCGGAATGTTTATTTCGATACCGCAATGTCCTCCGCCTATTTCCGGTCCCCGGAACTGTATGAGCAGCTGATCCGCAGGCACGGGCTGGACAGAATCCTGTTCGGTACCGACTGCCCGTGGAGCACAGTTGACGCGGAACTCCGCTTCTTAAATCAGACAAACCTGACCGAAGCCGAGAAAGCGCAGATTACTTTTGAGAATGCAAAACGCCTGTTTGGCATTTAGCCGCGGCATATTTTTCTGCAAATGATAAAACTTTGCAGCTTTCGATTGTTTTTATGCCAAAATTTTCATATAATAAGAAGGTCGTAAGAGAATCCGATACGGATTGCTTAAAATATGCCGAAAGGATATTTTTTGATTGGATAAATATAAAAAACTGATTTCCAATACATTGATTTTTGCCATCGGCACCTTCAGTTCCAAGGTGCTCGTTTTTCTGCTTATGCCGTTTTACACCCGCGTGCTTACGCGCGGGGAACTTGGCACTGCGGATTTAATTGTCCAGACCGCCAACCTGCTGATTCCCATTGTGTCGGTCGGCATTTCCAACGCGATCATCCGTTTCGGGCTCGACCGGGCGGTGGACAAACGCGATGTCTTTACCAGCGGGATCACCATCGTCGGCTGCGGATATGCCCTGTTTTTGCTTCTCCGTCCTCTGCTGACGATGATCCCGATGATAAATGAACATACGTATCTGATTTATCTCTACGTACTTACCTCCTGCCTGCGCTCCCTCTGCTCGCAGTTTGTCCGCGCAAGGGAATACGTCCGCCTGTATGCGTTTGACGGGGTGCTCAGCACCACCACCGTCATCCTGTTCAACGTATTCTTCCTCGTGGTATTCCGGCTGGGCATCACCGGCTTCGTGCTGGCGACCATCTGTTCGGACCTGTTTTCCGCAGTTTTTCTGTTCTGGGTCGCCGAACTGCACAGGTTTATCCGGTTCCGCGGCATGAACTGGCGGCTGATCAGGGAAATTTTGCAGTTTGCCCTCCCGCTGATTCCAGCCAATATTTTCTGGTGGATCACCAACGTATCCGACCGCTATTTTGTCACCTATATGATCGGCAGCGATGCGAACGGTCTTTATGCCATGGCCTACAAAATTCCAACTATGATTATTCTGGTCTCCGGAATCTTCACGGACGCCTGGCAGATGTCCGCCATTACCGACGCGGGAAGCGGCCGGGAACGTTTTTTTACCAATGTGTCTTCCGCTTATCAAGCGGTTATTTTTACAGCCGGTTCCGGATTGATCCTGTTTACCAAAGTGCTGGGGAAAATCTTCTGGGCGCCCGCTTTTTATGACGCATGGCGGTTCGTCCCGCTGCTTGTTCTGGCTACGGTCTTTTCCTGCTTCGTGACCTTTTTGGGAAGCATTTATATGGCGGAAAAACGCAGTGTCGCGACCTTAGTCACCACCATTGCGGGCGCGCTGATCAATCTCCTGCTGAATTTCCTGCTGATTCCGGCCTTTGGCGTCAACGGGGCGGCTTTTGCAACCTTCATCAGCTATTTCGCGGTGTTTGCGCTGCGCGCCATAGACACAAGGCGCTTTGTAAAAATCCGCTGGAATCTGCCAAAGCTGATAGCCAATATTTCCGTTTTGCTGGTCCAGTGCTGGATCATGCTGAATTGGGAGGAAAACTGGATTTTACCGGTGTCAGGACTCTGCGCATTGATGATTGCCCTGAACTTCCGCCTCCTGCTAACAAACGCGCATAAGCTCCTGTCCCGCCGCAAGCATGCATAAATAAAAAAAGCCGTCTGGCAGACGGCTTTTTTTATTATGAAACTTTCTTCACGGGTTCCGCCGTCAGCTTTTCCAGCGGCAGGAATTTCACGAGCACAGCCATTACGATGGTAGTCGTGATCATCTCCCCAATCATGATGGAACCGTTCGCACCGAGCGAATAGATCCAAACCGGCGTGCCTTCCGGCGCGTAAACACCCCAGATCAGGATACCGGACAGAAAACTGCAAAAGAACCTGCCGAAGATGACAGCCAGGGTTGCAATGGAAGCTCCTAAGACCTTATT
>JAEXAZ010000146.1 GCA_023394255.1 Bacillota bacterium
TTTCAGCTCCGTGTCCAGCTCGGCGGGTGCGTCGGTAAAGATCCGGTATTGATCGGACAGCGCCACCAGCGCTTCCTTGCGGTCGAACAGCTCATCGGCGTCATCCATTTTGTCCAGCGAACTGCCGACAGTATCTTTTGCCTGCAATCTGTCCAGCGTTTCGATCATGCCCCGGCCGATGTCAACGTTTTTAGGCAGCAGCGCCCATCTCAGGGAATCGCTGATATCGCGGTGGTTTTCCAGGTCGTCTTTCATTTTCAGAAGGGTGGTGGTGGTCTTGGGGGACTGATGCAGGCTGACATTGATGTCGCCCTTTTTCAGGTCGCGGTTGAGCGCTTTCACGATGGGACGCAAATCCTGCATGTCTTTGCGAAGGTCGTCGATATATTCAATGTCGTCCAGCAGATCTTCTTCCTTCAGCTGGTTCATCAGCAGGATGAGAGAGGTGAAGTTCTCCTGATTATAGGCCAAATCCTCTGTGAGTTGTTCCATCGCCGCCTGAATCATCTGCGCCTTTTTTGCGGGGTCTGTCTCATTTTTCACCAGCGGCGCAAAGCAGGCTTCCGCAAGCGGCTGCAGGCTTTCCACTTTGGTGAGCAGGCTGTCGGCAAACGCTATGGCGGCGGGCAGGTCATCGTCCGAGGTAATGCCGTTCTCCGCCATTGCCAGCTTCAAAGCGTTCGTATGGCTGCGCAGGGCAATCAGCGGTCGAAAGGACGGATTGTCTTTCAGCATTTCGCAGACGGCATCCAGCTTTTCGGGATCGCCGAAGACTTGTGCCAGCGCACTGGTAATTTTTGTGCGGGGGGTGCCGCTGTCGGCTTTAAGCTCGTAGGTTACAGGAGTCAAGTCGACGCTTCCTGTTTCGTCGGCATCGGATTCTTCTGTTGTTTCTTCGCTGTCTTCCGGCAGGGATTGTTCTGTCTGGGAGGAATCCTGCCCGCCGTCCTCAACATACGCGGCAAGCACAGAGGTATGCGAATCTTCGCCGGCTTCATCGGACGGCGCAGGGGCCTCTTCCGGCTGCTCCGATTCCTGAGATGGGGCTTCGGATTCTTCGTCCGAAGAGCCGTTTTCGGGCTCGCCGGAAGCGTCGGAACTGCTTTCGGATTCGCTGGAAACGCCGGAACTTTCTTCAGAATCGGGAACGGAAGCATCGGAGGAGGATGAATCAACCTCCTCGGGTGCCGAAGAGGAAGCGTCGGGAACGGCAGCTGGAGATATCTGCTGACGGGTTGCGGGGATGTCCGGCCCGGTGGAAGTGATTCCCGCGTCGGCGGTATAGCCTGCGGCCATATCCTCGTCAATCTCCCCGGAAAGGGAGGGCAGCAGCGCTTTGAGCAGGGCTTTCAGGGATGCGTCCTCGATTTTTCCCGTTCCCGGAATCTGCGCAGCGATGCTGGAATAGAGGAGCTGCCCGAAAGCGGCGTCATCGAGCGTCTGCACATCTCCAAGCAGGGCAAACATCGGCTCTCGGCAGGCCGCCAGCTTTTTCAGGGTTGCAATATTTTTCTGCGCGTCCGCTGTGCCGAATGCGGAGGTGAGCTCGCCGCATCTGCTCATCAGCGTCCGCAGAGCTTTCATATCCATCTTGTCAAAGTCGTCCGCGAGAGCCTGCAATTTTGCGGGGCTAAGCTCGTCAACGCGGTCGAGCAGGTCAAATACAACATCGTCGTCCAGCAGGGTGTCAAGGGTGCTGTCTTTTAAATCGTATTTCACGCGGTCATAGAGTTTGATGTTGTCGTCCGTAATATATTTCGGCAGGATATCCAGCATATCCTTGTTTAAATCATAAAATGTAAAAATATCGTCCACCAGCAGCTGAGCGTTTTCTGTGCGCTCCGGGTCGGTAATCAGGGAGCGCAGGTCCCTGTCGGGGTCGGCGCGGTCCAGATCGTCCTGCATATCCTGCAGGTCGTACAGGTCCCGCCTCATATCGTCGATATCGTCGCTTTTCTTGATTTCGTCCAGATTCGGAAGCTCAGAGGTGACGGCAATCCCGACAGGCCCCATTTCAAAATCCTTTGCGTCTGCCGTAATGGTGAATTCCTCCGGAAAATCAAGGTCATTGATTTCTTTCAGGCTGTATTTCCCGAGCCCGAGGCTTTCCGACAGCCCCGGCATGCAGACGATGGAGACCGCCTGATTATTGCCGTCGGCGACGACGGAGCCGTCGCTGACCTGCAGATTGGAAAAGTGGTCGTCGGAAAAACTCATCCCCGCAATCACCATAAGCGGCGTATGCAGAACAGTTTGCCTGCCTGCCACAGTCACTTCATTGGCGGTGGCATTTTTAAAGCGCAGTTTCATCTCCATCCTGCCGGATTTTCCCGCCATTTCCTCCGGCGACAGCTCCCTGCCGTCCATGGAGTAAGTAATCGACACCTCCAGAGGGAGCGGTTTTTCGGTGGTGCCGCGGTAATAGAGGTCGGTCCCATTGAGTTTCCATCTGAGGGAGTCGCCCGCTTTTTGCGGCGTTTCAGTCCCTTTCACGTTGGTCAGCCCGTCAATATCCGTGCGGTCGGGAAGCTCCGCGCCGGGGGTGTCGCTGTGCAGCCAGTCGGTAACGATGGATTCGCGCACGCTGCCGTCCGCGTTCAAATTTACATAAACAGTTTCACTCTTTTTGCCGAGGTAAGCGGTTTCCTGCTGCTCCTGTTCCGGCTGCGCCTCCGAGGCCTCCGGCGTATCGGCGTTTTCCTGTGGCAAGGCGTCGGAAGGGGTGCTGTACGCGGAAATCGGAGGCAGGGAATCGGCGGTCGCGGCGGCGGCCGATACGGTCGCCAGCACAAGCGCCATTGATCCGCACACGACCCTTAAGGTGTTTTTTTGCAGTTTCATCGGTATTCCTCCAGTGTATTCATGCTTTTTTCTCAGGCGCGGCCGCCTGCTTGAAAATCCAGCCCCGGGAAGTTTTCCTGAACAGCTTTTCACACGCCAGCAAAACCGACGGCAGGATGAACATGCTGACAAATGCGCTGATGATGGCGCCGCGGGCCAGCATGGAGCAGATGCTTTTGATGATTTCGATGCGGGAAATCAGGCTGACGCCGATATTCGCGCAGAAGAAGACCAGCGCGCTGGTAACAATGGATTTGTCCGCCGCGTTGGACGCGATTTTGATTGCGGCGACACGGTCATACCCGTTGTTCAGTTCCTCGCGGAAACGCGTGGTCAGCAGGATTGCGTAATCGACGGTGGCGCCGAGCTGGATGCATCCGATGACGATGGGCGATACAAAAGGGATCACAGTCCCGGAAAGGGAGGGGATTCCCTGGTTGATGAAAATTGCCAGCTCAATGGCGGAAACGAGCACAATCGGAATCGTAAAAGACTGAAAGCAGATTCCGACAATGATCAGAATGGCGAGAATGGACAGGATGTTCGTGACCTGAATGTCGATTGTGGTGATTTCGCTCAGATCTTTGGTCATCGCGCCTTCACCGGTTATCAGGCCGTCCGGGTC
>JAEXAZ010000236.1 GCA_023394255.1 Bacillota bacterium
ATATAAGCCAGGCTGCTCTGTTCCCCGCTTTTCAGAGAGAGGGAGCTGAAGTGCTTTATGGTATTGGCGTCCAGTGTGCCGCTCACATTCAGCTTCGCGCCGGAGCTGTTAATGATTTCCGTTTGCAGCGCGGAGATGCTTGCGTTTTTAATCTGGGACATGTCAAGCTGATCGATCGAAATGTTGGTGCCGTAGTTCGTGTTAAACCAGCCCTTGATAGAATTGGAATCGGCTTTGTTGACCGAAATCTTCCTGCCGCCCGACATATTCTGATAGGCGATGTTGATATCCACCCGTGTGCCGATTCCGTCCACCTGCCCGTAGGAGGTGTGCTGCCAGATTTTATGGGACACCTTGGACGGCTGATCGATATAGTTGGCCACCCAAAGATCATATCCCTTTTTTTGCACAGTGTTTGCATCGATGTGGCTGATGAAAAAATTCTCATTGCTGTAAAGCATCACCTTGTAGCCCGCCTGCTTTACGGCATCCATAAAGGCAAGGCCGGCGGCGGTCAGATTGGATTTGGAAACACTGCGTGTCGCGCGGTTGTCCTCCAGGTCAAGCACCACAGGGTAAGTAACCTGAATGGATTTCAGCAGTTTGATGAAATATTCGGCTTCTTTTTTGGCCTGTGCGGTATTCGAAAAAGTGGCATAATGGTAGGCGCCTACGAGGATTCCGTTATTATGGGCTCCCTGCGCATTGACTTTGAATTTTTTGTCGGTAGCCAGCCCTGCCGATGCACGGACAAAGGCAAATTGAATCCCATCATTTGCCACCCGCTTCCAGTTGATGTCTCCCTGATATTGCGACACATCGATTCCCCTGATCCCGTTTTTGATGCTGTCGGCCGCCTTTTGGGTCTTGATGACAATTGGCAGGCCTTCGGTCTGCCCCGAATTGCCGGAACCAAGATGAGGCAGGCTCTCCAGCGCGCTTAAGGTTTGTGGCGTCAAAAGTGAACTGAGTACAATGAGCAGTGCCATACATACGTAAACTGCCTGTAGATTCCAGTGTTTTACAATTGCCATTTTTCCTTCTCCATTTTTCAAATATTTGTAAATTAATTATAGCAATAGATGTTATGAAATTCAACAAATTTCGACAGCTTTTTATACCAAAAACAGGGTAGTAATTTCTGGAAAAACAACCACTTGATATTTGCAGAAAAAATTCCAATAAAAGGCTTGCAGTATGTAAACACATTGGTATACGGAAGATAACGGCGCCGTAAATAAACAGAACAGGAGATTTATTTATGGAACATTTGACTGGAGCGCGGTTTTCAATTTTTAGAGGCGGATCGTTTTCATCGTAAACGAATAACAGGCAGCCCGGACTTACGTGTCCGGGCTGCCTGTTTATGTCCCAATATGACCGGCTAAATTATGTGCAAAGCGAAAGCGCCACCTCCGAAGCGGTCGCCGCGTCGGGGGTATAGTGGTCGGCCCCGATTTTATCACAGAATTCCTGTGTAACCGGCGCCCCGCCAATCATAATCTTCACCTTTCCTGCGAGAGGGGACTCTTTGACTAGATTCACCACATTCTGCATCTCCTGCATGGTGGTTGTCAGCAAAGCGGAACAGGCGATGATCTGCGCGCCGTGCTGCTCGGCGGCGGCCAGATATTTGGCCGCCGGGACATCGGTGCCGAGGTCAATGACTTTCAGGCCTTTCCCTTCCAGCATCATTTTGACAAGGTTCTTGCCAATGTCGTGCATGTCGCCTTTTACGGTGCCGATGACGACCGTGCCTTTTGTTTCCACGCCGGAATCCGCTAAAAGCGGTTTTAAAATTTCCAGCCCGGCGTTCATCGCTCTCGCCGCCAGCATGACCTCCGGTATAAATACCTTGTTATTTTTAAATTTCTCACCGATAACGTTCATTCCGTCCAACAGGCCGTTTTCCAAAATCTCTTCGGCGGAAATCCCTTCGGCAACCGCTTTGCCGACCTGTTCTTTTACGGACGGCACACGCCCCTGCTGCAAAAACCGGCTGATTTCTTCCAATATTGCGGACAACGAGGATCCCCCCCACACCATATCGTAATGACCTATATTTTATCGTAAAAAAGTGTTTCTTGCAAGAGTTTTTCCTTTTCGGCAGGAAACATACGCCTTTCATGGGAAATCATAGGGTTTTACTTGGTATTGCGTCCCAATATCGTAAAACTTTCATGAATAAAGCCGGCGGTTCATATTTTGTTCACAGACTGCCGCTAAAATAGGTCCTATAGAGTCCGGACAGGGAGGCTGATTTATGACCAATCCTGCGGTCAGACGACAAAAGCCGACAGCAGGGAGATTGACAAAAGCTTTTCAAAGATGGATTGCAGCGGGGATTGCCATGTGTAGTCTGATGCTGTTTTATACCGGCTCCACTGCTTCTTTCATAGGGGCGCAGGCGATGGTGTTCCGGGAAATACGTACGGTAAAGGCGGTGGAAACGCTGCCGTTTGACATTACTTATATTGATGATCCCGCTCACTACAAAGGGTATACGGAACTGGTAAGCGAGGGTGTTACAGGGGAAAAGAGGCTGGAGGCACAGATCCTGTATGAAAACGGGAGGGCTGTCAGGGTGGTATCCATTAAGGATATGCAGACGGGGATTCCTGTCAACCGTGTGGTCCGGCGGGGCAGCAAAGTGCTGGCTACCCCGAATATCAACGGGCAGATGTCGGAGGTTTCGTTTATCCGTCCGGTGAAGACAGGCTGGATTTCCGAACCGTTCAATGGCTATCCGGGACATACTGGAGTCGACTTTGCGGCCCGGTATGGTTCCCCTGTTTATGCGTCTGCCGGCGGAACGGTGGTGTATTCGGGCTGGAACGGGGATTACGGGAAATGTGTGATCCTTCGCCATGAGGACGGCTCCATTACGCTGTACGCGCACAACAGCGTTTTATGGGTCTATTACGGGCAGACCGTAAAACAGGGGGAGCATATCTC
>JAEXAZ010000288.1 GCA_023394255.1 Bacillota bacterium
GTGAAATGGACTAAATATTATTGACAAGTCAAGAAAATAGTCGTATTGTTTACCAAACGGAACCAATATGTTCCGGTAGTTGTTTAATAAACAAAGGAGGAAAAGACGTTTCATGAAGAATTTCAAAAAAATGATCAGCCTGATTATTGTGGCGGCCATGGCGGTCTCGATGTTCACAGCCTGTGGCGGCAATTCTGCCGACAGCGCTGCGTCATCCTCCACAGTCTCGCAGAGCAGCTCAATTTCAGCAGCGCCCCCCGCTTCTGTGGATAACCCGGTACAAGGCAAGAAGGTGGCATACGTTATGCTGCTTCCTTCGGCTACCATCTTCCAGATGTGGAAGGATTCCTGCGCAAAGCTGTGTGATTCGCTTGGCGTTCAGTTCGACTTCTTCTTCTGCGATGGCGATTTCAATAAGTGGCAGGATACCATCCGTACCTGTGCATCCGCAGGGTATGACGGTTTGCTGGTCAGCCACGGCAACCAGGACGGTTCCTATGTCTTCCTGAAAGAGATCACGGAACAGTACCCCGACCTGAAGATCGCTACTTTTGATACCCAGTTCTATACTGACGGCGAGTATCAGAAGATCCCCGGCGTTACCCAGATGTTCCAGCAGGATAAATCTCTTATCACCGTTCTGTTGGACCAGATGGTCGAAAAATACGGAGAGGGCGTCCGCCTTATCAAGGTTTGGAGAGGTCCGAACTACAACAGCCCGTTCGATCGCCGTGAAGTAGGCTGGCAGGAGTATGAAAAGGCCGGCAAGATCAAAACTGTCGGAGAGATCCAGCCGCTGCAGGATTCTGTGGATTCCGCCAATACCGTTACCGCGGCTTATCTGCAAAGTGTCAAACGTGAAGATGTAGACGGCATCATTGCCTACTATGACATGTATGGCCAGGGCGTTTATAATGCGATCATCGAAAATGACAATTTCAACGGCAAAAAAGGCGAAGCACTGCCGATGGCTTCCGTTGATATTGATCCGGTTGACGTAACCAATATGCAGACCAGTCCCGAGATATGGTCTGCGGCAGGCACCACTGACTGGACCATGAACGGCCAAATTGGGATGCGCATTTTACTGCTGGAGCTGGCTGACGAGTATGATAAAATCTACGACCCCGCGACAAGCAAGACTGGTGTGGATGTAGTCGAAGTTCCCGGCACCGCAGTTAAAGCAGCCGATCTCAAATCAGATTCTACTGTGGAGAACCTTGGAGACGTAGCGGGAGAAACCTATGGAAATCTCGATTATCTGTCCGAAGCGGCATGGATGCCGAAAGAGCTGCTTTACAAATGAGGAAAGGGTATAAAAGCAGAGCTTACGTTTGACGTCAGGATCTAAGGCGAATGTGTCTGACACAGGAAACGTCGGGTTTTGCTCCGACGTTTCCTTTTTTCAGAACTGACTTTAACTGAAAAGAGGAACTCTATGGACCGGATTAAACTTGAGACGAAGCATGTCTCGATAGAATTTCCCGGTGTTAAAGCGCTCGACGACATCAATTTTTCGGTATCTACCGGAGAAATCCGCGCGGTTGTCGGGGCCAACGGCGCCGGAAAATCCACTTTGATGAAAGTGCTGGCCGGAGCAAATCCATCCTATACCGGCGAAGTACTGCTGAACGGTGAAAAAGTCCAGGTAAGAACGCCGGTAGATGCGAAAAAGCTTGGAATTCAGATTGTGTACCAGGAAGTGGATACCGCTCTGTATCCTACCTTATCCGTTGCGGAAAACATTGTTCAGAACGATATGCTCATGGGCACAAGCGGATACATAGTAGACTGGAGAAAGGTTTATAAGCAGGGGCGGGCGGCGCTTGACAAGCTGCATATCAGCCACGAGCAGATTGACGAGCACGAACTGGTTCAGAACCTGTCTTTGGCGCAAAAGCAGATGGTGCTTATCGCCAAAGCGCTGCAGGCGCGCTGCAACTTTTTAATTCTGGATGAACCGACCGCACCGCTGAGCAATACCGAAACCGAAGAGCTGTTCCGGGTTGTCAGTTATTTACATAAGACGGAGAATATCGCAATTCTTTTCATTTCACATCGCCTGTACGAGATACTGGAGATCTGCGAAAACTATACGGTTATGCGCAATGGTAAGATGATTGGCAGCGCGCCGGTCATCCCGGAGACGACGACCAAAGAGATTGTGGAAAAGATGCTGGGCCGCAAGTTTGAAGAGAACTTCCCGAAAGAGAAGTGCAGCATAGAGGGTACGCTGTTCGAGGTGGAGCATCTGTCCGGCGCGGATGGCAAGGTGAAAGACGTTTCGCTGTACGTCAGAAGAGGTGAGATCGTCGGTGTCGCCGGTCTGGTCGGCGCGGGGAAATCCGAACTTTGCAAAACGATTTTCGGCGCTTATAAAAAGACCCACGGCAGACTGATGATGAAGGGCAAAGTGTTGAGGATCGCAAGCCCATCCGACGCCGTGAAACATCGGATGGCCCTGGTGCCGGAAGAGCGACGCAAAGAGGGCGTGCTGGTCAACGAAAACGTCAGCTTTAACCTGTCCGTCAACTGCCTGTCAAAGTTCTGTATCGCTTCTTTCGTTAACAACAGGCGGGTAAACGAGAACGCCAGAACCTATGTGGCGGACTTGGGGATCGCGACCCCGTCCATCAGGCAGATGGTTCGCAACCTTTCGGGCGGGAACCAGCAGAAGGTGGCCGTGGGCAAATGGCTCGCGTCAGACTGTGACCTTTACATCTTCGACGAACCGACCAAGGGTGTCGACGTCGGCGCAAAGCAGGATATTTTCCATTTGATCAATGAGATTGCAAAGCAGGGGAACGGTGTGATCTATGCTTCCTGCGAAAATTCAGAACTTTTGTCCCTGACGGATCGAATGTATGTGATGTACAACGGAACGGTAATGGCGGAACTGGAAACCGCAAAAACAACAGAAGACGAGATTATGAACTATTCTGTTGGCGGTAGGGTTGATCAGCGCCTGAATGTATAAACGGGAGGAATCGGGTAGATATGATTAAGCAAAAAAGTTCAATAAAGAGCGTGACAAAATTTCTGGTGAACTGGGCAGCAGTTTTGTCCCTCATCGCCTGCTTTATCGCATTCTCGGCCATCAAGGGCGGTGCCTTCATGTCGGGCAGCAATATGGTCAATATTTTACGGGCGATGGCAATCAATACCGTGTTCGGCATTGCGGCTACCGTGACCATGGCACCGGACGGTTTTGATATGTCCTCCGGCACGCTGGCAAGCTGCTCTGCGTATGTGTTCGTGTCCTCCTACCTCTGGTTCGGGCAGTCGCTGGGCATGTCCGTCATCATCTGCATCCTGGCCACGTTGCTGATGTACCAGCTCACGATGTTCCTGATTTTGATCTGCAAGGTTCCCGACATGCTGGCGACCTGCGCGCTGATGTTTGTACATCAGGGCCTGGGCCAGTGGTATATCGGCGGCGGCGCGGTTTCTACCGGCATGAAGGCCCCATGGGGCGCGGCCCCGGCACGTACCGCCCTGTCAGATTCTTTTTCCGCCATCGGGCGCGCGCCTTGGATCATCATCATCATGTTGGGCTGCGTGTTGGTGGCGTATCTGTTTTTGAACTTTACCAAGCACGGCCGGTACCTGTATGCTATGGGCGGCAACCGTGAGGCCGCCAAACTCTCCGGTATCAATGTTAAAAAGTATCGCTATCTGGCCGGCATGCTCACGGCTGTATTCATTGCAGTCGGCGGCATTCTGGTTGCGTCCCGTGGCAGCTCGGCCCAGGTTATGTGCTGTGACAACTACCTGATGCCTTCTTTGGCGGCGGTCTTTGTCGGTCGTACTGTGGGCGGCGCAGAAAAACCCAACGCGCTCGGTACCATGATCGGCTCGATGCTGGTTTCCACTCTGGAAAACGGCCTTACCATCTGTGCCGTTCCGTTTTATGTATTGCCGGCAGTGAAGGGTGCGGTGCTGGCGCTTGCGCTGGTCGCAGCCTATGCATCCAAAAAGGAAAATTGAGGAGGAATGAACGATGTCTCGCTTTGATCATTATTTTCAGATGAATGTATACGACGTGATTGAATATACGCTTGAAAAAGTCAAGGAGATTGACTGGGACCTCGGTTCAATGGAAGCGATCGTGCCGAAATCTCACGGCAACGTGAACTATGTCTACCGGGTTTGGGATGGGAAGGGCCATTCCATCTATATCAAGCAGGCGGGTACCGAGACCCGGATCTCCAAGGATATAAAGCCGTCTACCGACCGTAACCGTCTGGAATCCCAAATTCTCATATTGGAAGATAAATTTGCACCCGGCATGGTGCCTCATATTTACTTCTTTGACACTGTCATGTGCGCCTGCGGCATGGAGGACTGCTCAGATTATGTTGTGATGCGCGACGCGATGTTGCAGCATGAGATCTTTCCACGGTTCGCGGATGATATTTCCACTTTTATGGTTGAGACGCTGCTGTTGAGCAGCGATGTGGTGATGGATCACAAGGAGAAAAAAGAACTGGTCCGCAAATTTATTTCTCCGGACCTTTGCGACATCACCGAAAAGCTGGTTTTGATGGAGCCATACAATGACCTGAATCACCGCAATAATGTATTTGCACCCAATGCGGATTTTGTGAAAAAAGAGCTCTACTCTGACGAGAAGCTGCATCTTGAGGTGGCAAAACTGAAATTCAAATTTATGACCGACGCGCAGGCGCTCTTGCAAGGCGACCTGCATACCGGCTCCATCTTTATCCGGCAGGATGCCACCAAGGTGTTTGATTCCGAGTTTGGCACCTATGCACCGATAGGTTACGACGTGGGCAACGTGGTGGCCAACCTGATCTTTGCCTATGACAACGGCCTTGCGGCGGGCGCGACGGCGTTTTGCGACTGGACTCTGGAGACCATCGAAAAGACGATTGACCTTTTTATCAAGAAATTCAGCAAAAGGTTCGACGAAGCCGTCACAGAACCGATGGCAAAGGTTCCGGGATTCAGGGAGTGGTATCTGGAAGGCATCCTCAACGACACTGCCGGTTACGCCGGGACCGAGCTGCACCGCAGAACGGTAAGCATGGCAAACGTCGTGGATGTTACCACGATCGCCGACGAGAAGAAACGCCTGCTGGCAGAACGGATCAACATTTTTGCGGGAAAAGACTACATTATGCATCCGAGTTCTTTCCGTACGGGAACTGATTTTACTGCGGCGGTGGGAAAGGCGAAAGAAGCGGCAGAAAGGACGCTCTGACCTTTGTTGCGGCAGGTAACACGAACCAATATCAGACAAAGGGGATAAACGATTATGACGGTGGATGATTTTTTTAACAAGGTCATTACGGTTCGTATGGCACAGGATAAAAACGCAGTGGATATTATAGACCAGACGCTGCTGCCCGGTACGATCAAAAGGATCAAACTCCGGACGAAAGAGGAGGTCTGGGATGCGATCAAAAAGCTGAAAGTGCGCGGCGCACCCGCCATCGGCGTTGCTGCCGCTTACGGCACCGCACTGCTGGCCTCGCAGATCGATGAAAACAGCTATGATGCTTTCTACACAAAATTCCGCGAGCAGAAAGGCTATCTCGCATCGTCGAGGCCGACAGCGGTCAACCTGTTTTGGGCGTTGAACCGCATGGAAGATACCATCCGGGCAAACCGGGGCCAAGCAATCAAGGAGATCAAGGAGGCTCTGTTTGCTGAGGCGGAAAAAATCCGCGAAGAAGACGTGCAGATCAGCAGGAACATCGGCGAGATCGGCTTTGGGCTTTTGAAAGAGCTGAAAAAAGACGGTCGGGAGATCGGCATTCTGACCCATTGCAATGCAGGCACGCTGGCAACGGCAAAGTACGGCACGGCGACCGCCCCGATGTACCTTGCGCTCGAAAAGGGCTGGGCCGGCACCGATATGCATGTGTACTGTGATGAGACGAGACCGCTTTTGCAGGGGGCTCGGCTGACCTCGTTTGAACTGTACCATGCCGGCATCACCACCACCCTGCAGTGCGACAATATGGTCTCCATTTTGATGAAATCGAAAAAAATCGACATCATCTTTGTTGGTTGTGACCGGGTTGCGAAAAACGGAGATGCCGCCAACAAAATCGGCACCAGCGGCGTTGCGATTCTTGCAAAGCACTATGGCATCCCGTTTTATGTCTGCGCGCCCAGTTCCACCATTGATCTTGCGACTCCGACCGGCGAGGAGATTCCCATTGAGATGCGCGACCCCGACGAAGTGACTGAGATGTGGTACAAAGAACGTATGGCGCCAAAAGGCATCGAGGTTTTTAACCCGGCTTTCGATGTGACGGATCATTCCCTGATCACCGGCATCATTACGGAAAAGGGCATGTGCCGCGCGCCGTTCGACAAGGCGTTTGCAGCCCTTGGCATCGGGGGGTGAGCACATGCTGAGAGGAATTCCGGCCTGTGTTTCTCCGGAGCTGCTGAAGGTGCTGCACGAGATGGGCCACGGGGATACCATCGTAATCGGCGACGCCAATTTTCCCGCAGCCGCGATGGCCGAAGCGAAAAACCATGTCAACATCCGCTGTGACGGCCATCGCGCAACAGAAGTGCTGGACGGTATTCTGCAGCTGCTTCCGCTGGATGAGTTTGTGCCCCGGCCGGTTACCATTATGGATAAGATGGAAATGCACCGCGACCTTGACTGTCCGGTATGGGACGAATTCAAAAATATTGTGGCAAAGTACGATAAGCGCGGAGCGGGTGCGGTGGGCTTTTTGGACCGGTTCGCATTTTACGAAGCGGCCAAAGATGCCTATGCAGTGGTATCCACTACGGAAACGGCTTTTTATGCCTGCATTATTCTGAGAAAAGGCTGCCTTTGACCTTGCGCTGCAATGACGGCCGACTATAAAAAGGAGGCAAATTATGCTTGAAGAGTTGAAAAAACAGGTTGTGCGGGTGGCAAAAGAAGCGGACCGGTTTGGTATGTGCAAACATAAATCCGGCAATTTCAGCATCTTCGACCCCGCCACCGGCTATGTGGTTGTTACCCCCAGCGGTGTGGCAAGAGAGGTGCTTACTCCCGAACATATCTGCGTGATGGACCTCAATGCCAACGTCATCCAATGGAATAAAATAGACAAACCATCCAGCGAAACGCTGATGCATCTTTCGATCTACCGGGAACGGAAAGATGTAAGGGCTGTGGTGCATACCCATGCACGCTATTCCACGGCGTTTGCAGTCCTGAACAAGTCGATTCCGCCTATCGTATACGAATTTTCCTACATCGGAAAATGCGGTACCATTCCCGTCGCGCCGTATGGCCGGCCGGGCACTTCGGATCTTGCGGAAAAGGTGGCAAAAACCTTGAAAAATACCGATTGCTGCCTGATGGAAAGCCACGGTGCGATTGCCGTCGGTGACGATATTGACGATGCCTTTATTAAGGCTCAATACATAGAAGAGGTAGCGGAGCTGTACTATATTGCGCTCGCTGTCCGCAATGGGCAGGAACCGCCGATCCTTGCGGAGGAAGAGTTGGCAAAGTGGGCTTATCCGAAAGAAATCAAGTTTTAAGCGTCCCGGGCCGGGCGGTGGTACCGCGCAGCATCTGCCGCACAATACCATCGGCCTGCATTCCCAAAGCCGCGTGAAAGGCGAAGGAGGATCAACAATGAAAAAATTGATCAATGCACCGGAAAACTACACTGATGACATGCTCTGCGGGATTTACGCCGCACACCCGAGCATGATAAAATATGTAAACGATGATCTGCGCTGTTATTGTGCGGCGCGCAAAAAAACCGGAAAGGTCGCCATCATCACCGGGGGCGGCACCGGGCACCTGCCTCTGTTTCTTGGCTATGTAGGCGAAAACCTGCTGGACGGCTGCGGTGTGGGCGGAGTGTTCCAGTCCCCTTCGGGCGAACAGATCTATCATGTGGCAAAAGAGGTGGAAGCGGGCGCCGGCGTGCTGTTTTTGTACGGCAACTACACCGGCGACATCATGAACTTTGATATGGCGGCCGAGATGCTGGAAATGGACGACATCCCGTCCCAAAGCATCGTAGGCGCGGATGATGTGCTTTCCAACAAAAATACGGACGCGCGCCGCGGGGTAGCCGGGATTTTCTTTCTGTACAAATGTGCCGGCGCAAAAGCAGCCGAGATGGGCAGCCTGGACGAAGTGCTGGCGGCCGCGCAAAAGGCAAAAGAGAACACCCGTACAGTCGGCTTTGCCCTGACCCCCTGCGTCATTCCTGAACTGGGTCATTCCAATTTCACGCTTGCAGAGAATGAAATGGCGTTCGGAATGGGCATCCACGGAGAGCCGGGTGTATGGAACGGCCCTGTCAAAACGGCTGAAGAACTGGCAAAAGAATCCCTGAAAGAAATTTTGACCGATATGCCGCTTGCTGCGGGGGAAGAGGTCTGCGTCCTCATTAACGGGCTCGGTGCCACCAGCCAGGAGGAACTGTATATCCTTTCCGGCAATGTGCGGCGCATTCTCGACGAAAGGGGCGTTCGTACCTACCGTACTTTTGTGGGAGAATATGCCACCAGTATGGAGATGGCAGGTGCGTCGATCTCAGTTTGCCGCATGGCGGATAAAGAGATGAAAAACTGGATCGATATGCCGGTCCACACACCGTTTTATACGCAGGTTTAAACTACGGCGCGGGAGAGGAGATGCAAGGCGGTGGACCGTATAAATGATGAACAACTCGCGGATTTTTTCAAAGGGGCCGCAGAGATTTTTACCGAAAAAAAAGAAGAACTTTGCGAAATGGACGCAAAGATGGGCGATGGCGATCTTGGGCTTACGATGCATAAAGGGTTCAGCGCGCTTCCTCGACTGATTTTGGAAAACGGAATCCCCGGAGACATTGGGAAAACGCTTCGTAAGGCCGGCATGAAGATGGCAAGCCTCGTTCCCTCCACCATGGGTACGCTGATGTCCAATGGCATTATGGAAGGAGGCAAGGCGGTCGGCGAAACGGCGGACATGGGGCCAAAAGAGCTGTCTGCATTTTTAACGGGCTTTGCTGCGGGCATCCAAAAAAGAGGCAAATGCCAGCCCGGCGACCGTACGATACTGGATGCTGTGGGTGCTGGAGCAAAAAAGGCAGAACAGGCGTATGCTGCCGGGGCGTCTCTTGCCGGTGTTATGCAGGCGGCGGTGCAGGGCGCGGAAGAGGGCGTTGAGGCAACCAAAGAGATGATGCCCAAATACGGAAAAGCCGCAGTGTTTTCCGCCAAGGCAAAAGGAGTCCCCGACCAGGGCGCGATGGCGGGCAAATATCTGTTTGAAGGCTTAGCGAGGTACTTTGCATACCCATGCTGCCAGGCACAACGGGTAAAAAATGAGTAGAAATGCGGTGCTTTCCCACTACAGAGTATGACCTGGATGATAAAATAAAACCCGCAGACCAGCTTGATAAGCCAATCTGCGGGTTTTACTTTTGGCCAGAATAGAATTATGGGACGCTGTCGGTGATAGCCGGGATCGCAATCGGATATGAGAACAGCCTTCATCCGATTAATAAATTCCGCAGCAGGAGAAGGCCGATTGAAGAGGTAGTTACCTTCAAAGGGTTTGATTAAAGCAAGACCTTCCTGGTTTGGCAGAGAAAGAACTGAAAAATGGAATGAATCATTGAGTTAAACTATATTTCGCGATTGTGTTTAAGGTAAGTTATGAATCGCTTAATCCCCAATAGCAGACAATAATGCAGAAAAAAGAACGTTTTTTTTGGCGTTCTTTTTTCTATTCATGCTTAAGCGCAAAGAATATCGGATAGATAAGCTGTATTAAAAACACAGTTGTTAAACCAAATTTTCGTATATTGACAACGTGAAGAGAAGCGTATAAACTATTAACAGTGTTAATAATCAGATCTGCTTGTGGAGGGGAGTGATTTCAGGTGACAACGAATAACAGAGATAACATTCCGCTTTATGTTGCAGAAGCGATTTCCTCGCTGGAAGAAATAATGCTGAACAATCAGAAAAACATGTTTGAACATATGACCAAAACAACGAGAGGAGAAAATTTTGTCCTCAGATTTCTTTCAAACAGCGATTCTGCGGTTTTGCCGTCCGAGCTTAGCACAGCGCTTCACAGCAGCCCGGCAAGAATTTCAGCAATTCTCCGTACCCTTGAGAAAAAAGGTGAGATTGCCCGCGAAACAGATAAAGCAAACCGCCGCAACACCCTCGTGACCGTTACAGAAACGGGGAAAAAGCGCGCTAAAGACGATATGCAAATGGTATATGATCGAATGGCGGAAATAT
>JAEXAZ010000313.1 GCA_023394255.1 Bacillota bacterium
ATATTTGAGCGCCGCCGCCGCTTTGCTGGAGCCGAACTGCTCAAGCAGGTCGTTGAGCGCCGCGTAATTTTTCTGTTCCACGCTCTGGCGGATTTCCTCTTTTGTCGCGTCATCGGTATCAAGGCTGTCGATCAGCGCCCTGAAATAGCCGATGTGGCAGATTTCAAGGCGGAAACTCTCCCCGTTCAGGTCCGATAGCCCGGAAGCCGCAAGCTCCACAATTTCCAGATCGCTGCGCAGCGAATTGCTGCCGATCAGTTCCACGCCCGTCTGGAAGATTTCATCCCGCTTGCCGCGCTCGTCGTGCCCCATCCGGTAAACATTCTGGCTGTAATAGAGCCGCAGCGGCATCGGCATGGCCGTCAGGCGGGTCGCCGCCAGCCTTGCGATAGGGATTGTGCAGTCGGGGCGCATTACCATCAGCCGGCCGCGGTTATCGGTCAGCTTATACATATTTTCCTGCGGAAAATAGGTGCCGGACGACCCGAACACATCATAAAATTCGATTGCCGGGGTCATGACCTGCCGGTAGCCGCGGGAACGGAACATCGCCGTCAGGCGGGAAACCGCTTCATCCCGCGCCTCGCATTCCTCAAAAAGAAGGTCGCGCGTGCCGTCGGGGGTGATCTTATTGTAGCGTTTCATAGAAACCTCCAGCTGTCGTACAGTGCTTTAGCTTGCTAATATATTAGCATATTGAATTCATGCTGTCAACCGTTTTCCGCTGCATTTTTTGTGGAATCAGAAAAAAGAAACCTGCGATGTTTCAGGCAAATCGCCCAAGGCCCCCATGTTTTTGAGCATTTCTATCACTGATTTGGAAACGCCGGTGCGATTGACGATATCGTCCGCGGAGATAAAGACCTCTTTTTGGGCCGCTTCCCACAGGCCCTTTGCCGCCGCTTCCCCGACCCCTTTTAATGCCATAAACGGCAGGCGGATCTTGCCGTCCTCCACCTTGTAAATGTTGAAATGAGACTGATACAAATCGACCGGCAGAAACTGCATGCCGCGCGCCTGGCATTCATGGATAATCTGCAGCATCGTCAGAACACCGTCGTCTTTTGCCGAGCGCTCGTTTCCCATGGCAATCAGGTTCTGCATCTTATTGCGCGTGGCCTGCTTGCCCGCGACTGCCGCCTCCGCGTCGAAATCATCCCCGCGGACGGTAAAGATGACCGCGTAAAACGCCAGCGGGTGGTAGACCTTGAACCAGCACAGCCGGATGGACGCGATGTCATAGGCCGCTGCGTGCGCTTTCGGGAACATGTATTTGATTTTCAGGCAGCTATCAATATACCACTGAGGGACGCCATGCTCCCGCATCGCGTCCATGTGCTCCTCGGTCAGCAGGCGGGGCGCGTTGCCCTTACGGGTAATCTCCATGATTTTAAACGCCATTTTGGGTTCCAGACCTTTGTGGAGGAGGTAGGTCATGATGCTGTCACGTGTTCCGATTACGTTGGAAATCGTGCAGGTCTTGTTTTTAATCAACTCCTGCGCGTTGCCAAGCCAGACATCCGTGCCATGCGAAAGCCCGGAAATCTGGAGCAGGTCGGAAAAATTCCTGGGCTGCGCTTCAATCAGCATGCCCCGTACAAAGTTGGTGCCGAATTCCGGGATTCCCAGCGTTCCGGTATTGCAGCCGATCTCCTCCTCTGTGACGCCGAGCGCCTCGGTGGACACAAAAAGGCTCATCACCTTCCGGTCGTTCATCGGGACGTCATTGACATCGATGCCCGTCATGTCTTCCAGATACTTATACATGGTCGGGACATCGTGGCCAAGCTCGTCCAGTTTCAGAATCGTATCGTGCAGGGAGTGGAAGTCGAAATGGGTGGTGGTAATATCGGACGTCGCGTCATCCGCCGGGCGCTGCACCGCCGTAAAGTCATAAACCTCGTGATTGGACGGGACAACGACCATCCCGCCGGGATGCTGCCCGGTCGTGCGTTTGACGCCCGTACAGCCCAGCGCAAGGCGCTCCTCTTCCGCGCGGGTCATTACCAGCCCGCGTTCCTGCGCGTATTTTTTGACAAATCCATAGGCGGTTTTCTCCGCCACAGTGGAGATGGTGCCCGCCTTGAACACATGGGTGGAGCCGAACAGTTCTTCGGTGTATTTGTGAATCTGCGACTGGTATTCGCCGGAAAAGTTCAGGTCGATATCCGGCGCTTTGTCGCCATCGAATCCGAGGAAGGTTTCAAACGGGATATCGTGGCCGTCCTGCTGATAGGTTGTCCCGCATTGGGGGCAAACTTTCTCCGGCAGGTCAAAACCGGAACCCACCGACCCGTCGGTGATAAATTCGCTGTGCTTACAGTTCGGGCAGTAGTAGTGGGGCGGAAGCGGGTTGACTTCGGAGATGCCCGCCATCGTCGCGACAAACGACGAACCGACGGAACCCCGGGAACCGACATGGTAGCCGCCTTCCTCGCTTTTGGCCACCAGCTTTTGCGCGATCATATACAGAACCGCAAAACCGTGTTTGATAATCGACCCGAGTTCCCGGTTGAGGCGCTTCTCAACAAGCTCGGGAACCTGCCCTTCGTAGCCGTACATGGAGTTTGCCTTTTCCCAGGTGATGCGCTGGAGGTCCTCGTCCGAACCGGGGATGGTCGGCGTAAAGGTCCCGTCCGGAATCGGCTTGATCTCTTCGATCATGTCGGCGATCAGGTTGGTATTGGTAATAACCACCTCGCGCGCCTTTTCGGCGCCGAGATACGCAAACTCTTTGAGCATCTCATCGGTGGTGCGGAAATAGAGCGGGGCCTGCTGGTCGGCATCGGAAAAGCCCATACCCGCCATCAGAATCGCGCGGAATTTCGCGTCGCCCGCATCCATGAAGTGGACGTCGCAGGTTGCGACAACCGGGATATGCAGCTTTTCGCCCAGCCTGACAATCGTCTCGTTATATTCTTTCAGCGTATCCATGCCCGGGACCTGGTTGCTGCGCACCATGAATTCATTGTTGCCCAGCGGCTGGATTTCCAGATAATCATAGAATTTCGCGATTTCACAGAGGTCGCCCCAGCTTTTCCCCTCCGCAATCGCCCTGTAAAGCTGTCCGGCCTCGCAGGCGCTCCCCACCAGAAGCCCATCCCTGTGCTCCATCAGCTTGCTCTTCGGGATGCGGGGCTTCTTCGCATAGTAATCCAGATGGGAAATCGAGATGAGCCGGTAGAGGTTGCGAAGCCCCTCGTAGTTGCGCACCAGCAGAATCTGGTGATAGATCGGCGATTTTTTGACGTCAACCGCGGCAAGCGAGGTATTGATCCGTTCGATGCAGTTACAGCCTTTCTGCGTTTTTAAAATGTCCATCATCTTCTGGAAGATCTTCGCGAGAATCTCCGCGTCGTCGCAGGCGCGGTGGTGGTTGAAGTCCTCCAGCCCCAGATGCTTCGCGACAATATCCAGCTTATGCTTTTTCAGTTCCGGAAACAGGGAGCGGGACATCACCACCGTATCGACGGCGGTGAACCGGTATCCCATACCGCTGCGTTTTGCCGCCTGCCGGATAAACCCGGTATCAAACGGGGCGTTATGCGCGACAAGCACCGCGTCGTCGCCTCCGCAGAACTCGTAAAACAGGTGCAGGGCTTCCTGTTCCGAGGGGGCGTTACGCACATCGTCGTCCGTAATGCCGGTCAGCTTTGTAATTTCATAAGGGATCGCGCGCTCCGGATTGACAAATGTGTCCATCCGGTCCACGATTTCGCCGCCCCGCAGCCTGACCGCGCCGATTTCCGTAATCCGCTCGGTGGCGGCCGACAAGCCGGTCGTCTCAATGTCAAACACGATGATTTCCTCGTCAAACCCGCGCTGCGCGGTCCCGCTGACGGCATGCACCACATCGTCCACGAAGTATGCCTCCACCCCATAGAGGACTTTGATATTGCCGCCGCCCTTGCGGATTTTACCGGCGGCGTTCATGCAGTCGGGGAACGCCTGCGCCACGCCGTGGTCGGTGATGGCGACCGCTTTGTGTCCAAATTCATACGCGCGCTGCACCAGCCTGGCGGCGGGCGTCATCCCGTCCATTGCGGACATATTGGAATGCATATGCAGCTCAACGCGTTTTTCCTCGCTTAAATCCCGCCGCGCCGTCTTTTTCACCACGGCAATGCTGTTGGGCCGCAGGACGCTTTCATGATCGAACCGGTCGAATTCAACAATGCCGTACATGACGACGGTATTACCTTCCTTAAGCTCGTCAAGGCCTTTCATCTTTTTGTCAAAGCGCCCGATGACTTTCGCGCAGTAAGAACCGGTATAATCGGTAAAATAGATGGAAAGAATCAGTGTTTTTTCGTCACGGCTTGTCCGGCGGTCAATTTTAAACACGTCGCCCCAGACGGTGACCGTTCCGCTTTCGATATTGACCTGCGCCATCTCCTGGGGTTTTCCCTTCGGAGGGGTTCCGTAAAGCGTCACCATGGAATTTGGCTCAAACGGCAGAGATTCCGCGTCAAAACTGAGCTTTGCGGGTGCGGGGCGCTCCGACGCGCCGGCATCCGCCGGCCTCTCCTGCGGCGCGGGAGGCGCATAGGCAATCGGGGCGGGGCGCGCCTTTTCCACCATATCCTGATACAAGTCACTGTCCGGCGCGACTTCGAGCACGCCGTCAAATTCCACCTGGACCGAGAGGGAGAATTCTTCGGAAATTACCTGCGAAATTCTGTTTGCGCAGTGGATTCCCTCCAGAAGCTCCCGCCCGCCGTGCGTCAGGTAAATGCGCAGCGTCGAGCCGATGTAATCGCATTTGCAGCCATTGAAAAAGCCGTTGACCGGCACACCCATATTCCCGAGACGCGCAATGATTTCGGGAAGATAGTCGCAGGTAAACAGCCTAGACGGATAGCTGGGGCAGATATGTACTTCGTATAGCTGCAGGGAAGCGCAGAGGCTGCGCTGGAGCTGCGCCAGCTCCGAATAGGGCTGCAGCTCGTCCAGACACAGCCGGACGGTCATCTCCCGTTTTTCCTGCCGGACGGTCAGGCCGCAGATTTCTCCGCGCAGGATCCCCGCGCCCGGCGGTGTCGCCAGATATCCGCCAAAAATTTCCATAAATGATGCCAAGGTACAACACTCCAAACCGATCGATTCCCCGATGATTACATACTTTCTATTTCACGCAGAAGAATCTCCAAAATTTCGCTCTCCGGGTATTTGCCGACAACTACGCCTTTTTTAAACAGCAGCGCTTCGCCGTTTCCGCCGGCGATACCGATATCGGCCTCGCGGGCTTCCCCCGGCCCGTTGACTATGCAGCCCATCACCGCCACCTTCAACTCCTTGCGGCATCCGGACAGGGCTTTCTCCACCTGGTCCGCAAGGGAGATCAAATCGATTTTGGTGCGCCCGCAGGTCGGGCAGGAGATAATCTGCACACCGCATCCCGGTCTGCCGATCGCTTTGAGAATATCCCGCGCGGCATAAACTTCCTCAGCGGGATCGGCGGTCAGCGAAACGCGGATGGTATCGCCGATGCCGTCGCATAAAAGCGAGCCGATGCCGACGGCGCTCTTAATAAGACCCATCCTGCTGGTCCCGGCCTCTGTAACGCCAAGATGCAGCGGATAGCCGGTCTGCTGCGCCGCCAGACGGTAGGCCGCGATCATATCCGGTACGTTGGACGATTTCATGGAAATCACAATGTCCCGGAAATCATATTTTTCCAAAAGGCGCACATGGT
>JAEXAZ010000331.1 GCA_023394255.1 Bacillota bacterium
ACACTGGACCTACCGGCGACACCGGACCGACCGGCGACACCGGACCAACCGGTGATACCGGGCCAGCTGCGCTTGCTGCGACGGCGACGTCTGGCTTTGCTGCAAACACCTCGGGTGATGTCATCGCGGTCGTGCTTGCCGGGACACCCGTCGCGTTGGCTGACAGTCAGGACTTATCGGCGGATATAACGCCTGATGGCGCGGACACGGTCTTTACGATCGGGCCTGCCGGACGCTATATGATTTCGTACGAAGTTAATATGACTGCTGCCGCGCTGGTTGGTTCCCAGCTGCTGATCAACGGAACGCCCTCAACGGCTTCGACCGATCAGCCCGTTCTGTCTGTGAGCACGTTAAGCGGAAGTGTCATCGAAACGCTGGCGGCCGGCTCAACGGTCGAGCTGCAGCTCTTTGGGCTTTTGGGCGCGGTAACGTTGGTTCCCGGCGCGGCCGGCGCAACGCTGACCATTGTCCGGCTCGACTGATCTGCTGTTTGATAGAGGCGGCCTACGGCCGATCGCGCATTTGAACCGATCACCATAAATGAAACAGGCGCCGCAAACGGCGCACAAACATCCGGGCACCCGTATCTCATGCGGGCGCCCGGATATATACACGACATTGAGAAAAGGTATGGGATGACTTGACATGAACAAGTATAAAATTTGCGTATATGCGATCTGTAAAAATGAAGAACAGTTTGTCGACCGCTGGATGGACGCCGTGAGCGAGGCGGATCTGGTCGTGGTGGCCGACACCGGCTCCGAGGACGCCACAGTGGAACGCCTGCGCGCGCGGGGCGCCGAGGTTTACACGGAAGTAATCCGCCCGTGGCGGTTTGATACCGCCCGCAACAGGGCAATGGACCACATCCCGGACGACGTGGACATCTGCGTCTCCAACGACCTCGATGAGGTGTTCGAGCCGGGCTGGCGGCAAAAGCTTGAAGAGGCGTGGCAGCCGCACCATACCCGCGCGCGTTATCTCTTTACGTGGAGCTACCGCGCCGACGGCTCGCCCGACAAGCAGTTCGCCATGGAAAAGATTCACCGCAGGCACGGGTTCCGCTGGGTACACCCGGTGCACGAAGTGCTCGCATACAGCGGCCCTGACAGGGAATCAACCGTCTGGGTCAGCGGCATGGTGCTGAACCATCACCCCGACCTGTCCAAGCCGCGGGCGCAGTACCTGCCCCTTCTGGAACTATCGGCGCGGGAAAACCCCTCCGATGACCGGACGGCCTTCTGGCTGGGCAGGGAGTATATGTACCGCGGGCAGCACGACGCGTGCATCGCCGAACTGAAACGCCACCTGTCGCTCCCCACCGCGGCATGGGACGAGGAGCGCTGCGCATCCATGCGCTTTATCGCCAGAAGCTACCAGGCCAAAGGCGATCTGCGGGAGGCGCGCCTGTGGCTGTTCAGGGCCGTTGCCGAATGCCCGCGCGTGCGGGAGCCGTATCTCCAGCTGGCGCGGCTGGGTTATCTGCAGGGGGACTGGCCGCTCGTCTATCTGATGGTGGAAAAGGCGCTGGCTATCACCGAAAAATCCGGCAGTTACCTGTTGGAACCGGAGTCGTGGGGATACAGCCTTTATAATTTCGGGGCTATCAGCGCTTACCGGCTCGGGCTGTACCAGAAGTCGTACAGTTATGCCAAAACGGCCCTCGAACTGGCGCCGAATAACGAACAGCTCAAAAAAAACCTGGAGCTGATCGCACTGAAACTGACATGATGAATTGAGGAAGTCGTTATGAACCGATATAAGGTATACGTTTATGCCATATGCAAAAACGAGGAAAAATTTGTGGACCGGTGGATGGATTCGATGCGTGAAGCAGATGCCGTGATCGTGACAGACACCGGCTCGGATGACGCAACGGTGGAGCGCCTTCGGGCACGCGGGGCCGTGGTGTATGTCGATGTGATCCGGCCGTGGCGGTTCGACGCGGCGCGCAACGCTTCGCTGGACCATGTCCCGGAGGACGCCGATGTCTGCGTATGCACCGATCTCGACGAGCTGTTCGAGCCGGGCTGGAGGGAATGCCTGGAGCGCGCCTGGACGCCGGACGCCAAATCGGGGAGGTATCTGTACAACTGGAGCCTGAAAAAGGACGGCTCGCCCGACGTGCAGATGTATTATTCCAAGGTGCACGCGCGGCGCGGCTTCCGATGGACCTGCCCCGTGCACGAGTACCTGAGTTACATCGGGGACGGCCCCAGGACGGCCGTCATGATCAACGGCATGGTGCTCAACCACTTCCCGGACCCCGCCAAATCGCGCGGCTCCTACCTGCCCCTGCTGGAGCTTGCCGTCGAGGAAGATCCGACGGGCGACCGCGTCGCCTACTACCTTGGCAGGGAATATATGTATAAAGGTGAATGGCAGAAATGCATCGACACCCTGAAGCGGCATCTTTCCCTGCCCTCCGCGACGTGGAAGGAGGAGCGCTGCGCATCCATGCGATGGATCGCGAAGGCGTACTACAGCCTTGGCAATATCAAAGAGGCATATGCTTGGTATTTCCGGGCAATCGCCGAGATGCCCGCAATGCGCGAGCCCTACGTCGAATGCGCGAAAACCGCCTACCTTACGGCGGACTGGCCGATGGTGTTTTTTATGGCGGAGGAAGCGCTGAAGATCAAGGAAAAATCGAAGACCTATGTCAATATGGGGTATGCGTGGGATTACACGCCCCACGACCTGGCCGCGATCGCCTCGTACAGACTGGGAATGTATGAGCGCTCGCTCGGACACGCAAAGGCGGCGCTCGAAGCCAGCCCGGACGATGAACGGCTCAAAAACAACCTGCGGCTGATCGCAGAGAAAGTACCGGGCACAGAAGGCTGAGAAAGATGATTCGCGCGGCGCCATTGTTTTGAATGGCGCCGCGCTTTTTCCTTTTGGACACGCAGAAATGGTTTTGCCGCCGCATATCAATGAAACATAGCCCTGAAGGAGGTATTTGAAATGAACGCACGCAAAATCCCGGTGGAATGCAGCTTTTCCGACGAAGGGGATGATTTTCGGCTTTTATTGGCTCAGTCATTTCGCTTTTTTCTGGAAAGGGAACTTAAAAATAACAAGTTCAAACTTGATTTTTCAAAAGCAGTTTATTGATCATGGCCATGAAGAATGGCCGCTTATTTGAGGAGGCTTAACATGAGCCTCGACATAAGCAATCCAATGGATTATCATGTGGGGCTGTACATCAGGCTGTCAAAGGAGGATGAAAACGAAGGACAGTCCGAAAGCGTAACCAACCAGCTGTCCCTGCTCACCGCCTTTACGAAAGAGAATAAGCTTTGCGTATTTGATACATACATTGACGACGGATGGAGCGGGACCAATTTCGACCGGCCGTCCTTCGAGCGCATGATCGCGGATATCGAGGCAAAAAAGGTCAATATGGTCATTACCAAAGACCTGTCCCGCCTGGGCCGTGATTATATTCTGACCGGACACTATATGGAGCGGTACTTCCCGGAAAACAGGGTCCGTTACATTTCCCTGCTGGACGGCATCGATACCGGAATTGAGAGCACCGCCAACGACATTACGCCGTTTCGCGCCATTATGAACGACATGTACGCCAAGGATATTTCAAAAAAGATCAAAAGCGTCAAGCACGACAAACAGCGCAAAGGGCTTTTCATCGGCGGCAAACCTCTTTACGGTTACAAAATGGCGCCGGAGGAAAAGAACAAAATCGTCATTGATGAAAATGCCGCCCCCATCGTGCGCCGAATCTTCGGAATGGCGCTGGAGGGGCTGTCCTGCCGCCGGATCGCGGCCGCGCTGAATGCGGAGCGGCTGCCGGCACCCGCAGCCTATGCGGGGCTGACGCCGGGAAGAACCGGCCCGTATTCGGGGATGTGGTCCGGCGAACGGATTTCCAATATGCTTCAAAACGAAACATATATCGGCAACATGGTGCAGGGGCGCTCCAAAAAAATCAGCTATAAATCCAAGAAGTGCGTCCGCCAGCCGCGGGAAAACTGGATTATCGTGGAGGGCACACATGAACCGCTGATCGGCCGGGAAACCTTCAACAAGGTACAGCAGTTACTCGGCAGCCGCAAGACCACCCGCTCCCGTACCTATGATTTTCTGCTGAAAGGCCTTATTTTCTGCCATGAATGCGGCTATCCGCTGGCCGTCCTCAACCGAAAGAACGCCAGAGGGGAGGATTGCCTTTACTTTGTCTGCCGAACCTACCAGCGCTTTACTAAAGCCGGGATATGCACCTGCCATTCCATCAAGGAACAAACTGTCACGGAGGCGGTCCTGGAAAAGGTGCGGGAGGTCTGCGGGCAATATGTGCGGGCCGGGGAACTCATTCCGGCGGCTGAGAAAGCGGTGGAGGAAGCGAGCCGGGCCGACAGCCGCGCATGGAACGCGGAAACGCTCAAGTCCAAAATTGAAAGCCTGACGGCGCATCTTGACCGGATATACGCGGACCGTCTTTCCGGCATACTGGAAGAGCACGATTTTGAACGCATCTATCAGAGAGTCAGACAGGAACGGGCGGCGCTGGAACAAAAGCTGTCCGGGACAGAAACGCCCGTATGTGAACCGGAGAAACGGAAAACGCTGGCCCGCGCACTGGCAGACCGCTTTATCGACGGCGCATGGTCGAACCGGGAGCTGCTCGTCAGCCTGATTGAACGGGTCGAACTCACCAGGGATAAACGAATCATCATCCATTTCCGCTTCCGCCGGCAGGAAGCCGTTTCCGGCGGCCAATCGCTTACAATAGACGATACGAACCGTATCGCGCATTGAGAAAAAAGCAATCGGCACCCTGCGGGCGCGTTTTGAAAAAGAAGGGGCTTTTTCCTGAGCCGGTCAAATTTCTCTTGTGACAGGCACCGGAAAAGGTATATTATAAAAAAGGGCAGCGGGAATCCCCCACCGCCCTTTTTTATATTGACATTACAACCATGAAAAATGTTTTGTGATAAAAAAATGTTGATCGCGGCTGGGGAATTTCACATCCATGCCGATATAGTTATTATAGGATTCTTTGTCCATTGATCACAAGTTCAAATTCCAGGCGGAGTTTTTCGGCCGCTTTGCGGCAGAGCAGCATCCGGTCCAGAAAAATTTCAAAGTAATCCATGACCGGTGAAATTGCCGTATCAATGTGAAGTTCCAGAATTAAGGCGGTTTTTTCTTCATTCAGATAGGTTTTCGCATCTTCCACCGCATAGTTTACCCGATCGTGGATATCGAACGTGGCCAGATCGCTGTTGCGCACGCGGCTGCGGCGCACATCCGTTTTATCGCCCAGAATCAGGGCGGCGGACACCTCGTTCACCGGGAAAGCTGTGGATTCGTCATGATTGCCGATTGCGCTGATGATAATGGAAAGCTCCTCCGCGTCCGCCCCCATATTGTCCAGAATCCGGAAAGCCATCACGGCCCCGCTTTGCGCATGATCCACCCGGTTGATGATATTTCCGATATCATGCATATAGCCCGCTATCCACGCAAGTTCCGCCAGGCGGTCGTCGTAGCCAAGGTCGGCCAGCAGCTGCCGGGCAAAGCAGGCAACTTTCGTCACATGCGCGAAGCTGTGCTCCGTATAGCCGAGAGCGGCCAATGCGCGGTCCGCCTGCGCAATATAAATTTTGATCTGTTCATTTGATTGGATTGTTTCTGCCGTCATGTAATCATACCGTTCCTTTTGTAATGTACTTATTTAATTTTTATATTTTATGATATCACAAGTGCAAAGCACGCGTGGTATCATTGGCCATCAGGGCGGGAGCGGGCTTTGCATGTGCATCGCCCTGGTCATAATATGGTATAATAGCCGCTTTGCGGTTATTATACCATGATCTCTCTTAAAAAAATATCCGATAGAAATATGAATGAAGTAAAATTGGATAATTATAGCACTCAATAAAAAAGAGTATGGAAGGAAGGAGACCCATGGAATCTATCCGAAGACGGTTTTTAGCCGTATGCCTTTCACTGGTCATGCTTTTTTGTGCGGCGGTCCCCGCGCAGGCGGCGTATCCTTACAGTGTAAAGGTGCAGAACAACAGCGTTTTATTTATCAGGAACGGACAAACGGCGGGCAGATATCCCGTAAACAGCACTTCGCTGACTCTGATGTCTAAATCCGGTGAATTGTTGGTCTGTTTTTATAACAGCCAAAATGTTTATAAGTATATCACACTGGGAAAACAAACTTCGCTGACCATCAGCGGCACCATGAACTCCCTGTCACTGAGCAGTTCCCTGTCCAAAAATGTGAAAGTTACGGTCGGCGCCGCTTCCAACATCGGCAGCATGCAGATCTCATCCGCGAGCAACAGTGTGGTCATTCAGGGTGACGTCGGAACAATGACTGTATCCGCAGCCGCAAGGGTGTCTGTTCTGAAGGGCGCCTCTGTCGATCACGCCAAGCTGCTCTCCAGCAGCGCCAAGCTGACTGCTTCAAGCGGCTCCAGTGTGGATTATGTGCAGGCCGTAAACCGGTCTTCCATATCCGGCAGCGGAATCGGTACGATTAAAATAGGCAGCAAAACCTCAATAGCGGGCAGTTCTTCCGGTTTGAGGCTGACATCCACCACCATCTATGCCGACTACGGCGAACGGCTGAGAGACCTGACATACGATCTTGCAGACAATGTCAACGCGACGGTGGGCGGAAGGAGCATATCCGGAACGGTTTCATGGGTTTCACCGACCAGCACCATCCTGAAGAAGTCCGGAAACTATCAGTATCTGTTCAAGTCCAACAACAGTTACGGAAGCAAACGCGGCACAATCCGCATTATTGTCGACAATGAATACGACGACTACGATGACGATATCGATCTGGATATCGATTCCTTTACGGTCTCTTATTCCACCAAGCGGCTGAGCAGTTACACCAGCAAGCTGAACAGCCATGTAAAGGCCTATGACGACGACGGCGACCGGATCAGTGGAAAAGCTGTGTGGGTATTGGACAACACGCGCGTTGATGAAACCGATTATTATCCATTTATCTTTATCCCAAACAGCAGCCGTTACGGCAGAGTCCGCGACGAAATCAGAATCTACGTGGAAGATGACTACGATGATGATGACGACGATGACGATGATGACGACGTCCGCCTTGAGACAGACTCCTTCCATGCGGATGACGGAGACCGTCTCTATCATTACCAGAACGATCTCGAGGACAACGTCAAGGCCTATAACAGCAGGGGAAAACGCATCTACGGCGATGTGGAGTGGGAAGACGACGACGACCGCATCTCGGGGGATGGATATTACCGCTTCACCTTCTATCCGGATGACAGCGACTACGACGACACCGACGGGAAAATTAAAATTTACGCAGATTAAAAACAAGCGGGGGAGGCATTGCCTCCCCCGCTTGTTTCAGCCTGCCAAAGGCCCATTGTTTTTTCTATTTATGATACTTCGCATTCGCGTGAATTGAAAATGCGCGGTAAAGCTGTTCCAGCAGCAGAACCCGCGCGAGCTGATGCGGAAATGTCATCAAAGACATCGACAGCAACAACGACGCGCGTTTTTTCACCTGATCGGAAAGGCCATAAGACCCCCCAATCACGAAAGTAAAGTCTCCCGAACCTTCCACGGCAGATTTTGAAATCCACGCCGCGAACTGCTCCGAAGAAAACTGCCTGCCCTCAATGCACATGGCAACAAGCCTGGAGTTTCTGGGGACCTTATCCAAAATCCGCGCGCCCTCTTTTTCGATGCATTCCGCAACCTGAGCGGGAGACGGATGTTCCGGAAGACGAAATTCATCCACTTCAACGACTGAAACATCGCTCCAAAAGCCGAGACGTTTTCTGTATTCCGCGCATCCGTCCCGCATCCATGCCTCTTTTACTTTGCCTACCGCAAGTACGCGGGTGGTAATCATAGCACCACCATCTCCGACGGTTTGGAACGGGGCGCAACCTGAAGCGTATAGTCCACGCCCTCGCGCATGCCATGCAATTCGAAATTGGAATACGCGGTCTGATAAGCCAGTTCGGGCAGGTTGTTATTCTGCGACAGATGCCCCAGAATAAACCTGGTGCTTCCGGCGCGCACAAGACGGACCAGTTCCTCGGAACAGTCCTCATTGGAAAGGTGCCCCAGATTGGAAGCAATCCGCTGCTTGAGGTAATAAGGATAATCGGACGCGCTGAGCATCCGCTGGTCATAATTGGATTCCAGCATCACAAGATCACATCCGGTCAGCATTTCGCGAACATTTTCGCGTATGTATCCCATGTCGGTAGCTACAATCAGCTTTCGCCCGTCCGGAGTGGATACCCGGTACCCGAAGCTGTGCACGCTGTCATGCGGCGTGTCAAACGAATCGATTTCCAGCGAACCCACGGTAAATCTTGTCCCCGCTTCCAGGGGGCGGATATCCGCTTCCGATTCCAGCATATGATCCCATTCCAGTTTCTGCAAAACCTCCGCGGATGCGAAAACCGGTATTTTCAATTTTTTCAGCAGCACGCGCAGCCCGCTGATATGGTCGGTGTGCTCATGCGTCACCAGAACCGCGTGTATCGATTTGGGGTCAATCCCGCGCGTCTCCATTGCTTCCAGAAGCTGTTTGCAGGAGCGTCCCGCATCAATCAGGACCGCGGTATCCGATGAGCTGATATAGGTGCTGTTGCCGCTTGAGCCACTGAACAGCGAACAAAATCTTGCCATGTGTCCTCCCGGTAAAATCAGTACGGCGAACGGGCATCCTTCATAAGGGGATTTATCCGCCGCCAATTTGAATGAAATTACAGTGCGGCCTGCAAAGGTTTTTCCGCTACAATCACCTTTCTGACATTTGCGCCGAGCACCGTCAGCTTATCTGCAATATCTTCGTAGCCACGTTCGATATGTTCAATATCCTCTATTTCCGTCGTGCCTTTTGCGGCCATTGCGGCAATCAGCAATGCCGCTCCCGCGCGCAAATCCACCGCGCGGACAGGTGCCCCGGTCAGCTGGGGGACCCCTTCCACAACCGCGACTTTGCCGTCCACCTGGATGAGCGCGCCCATCCGGCGCAGCTCATCGACATAACGGAAACGGTTATCCCATACGCCCTCCGTTACGATGCTCGTCCCGGATGCCATGGAGAGCAGCGCAGTCATCTGCGGCTGCATATCCGTCGGGAACCCGGGATGCGGCATTGTTTTGAGGTTGACCCTGCTCAGTTCGCCGTCCCTGGCGACACGGACAGCATCATCGTATTCCGTTATCACAGCGCCCGCTTTTTCCAGCTTTTCAATAATGGATTCCAGATGCTTGGGAATCACATTTTTTACCAGCACATCCCCGCCGGTCGCAGCCGCCGCGACCATATAGGTTCCCGCTTCGATCTGGTCCGGAATAATGGAATAGGTTGTCCCATGCAGAATGTCCACGCCATGAATCTTAATGACGTCGGTGCCGGCTCCCCGGATATCCGCGCCCATGGAGTTCAAAAAGTTGGCAAGGTCGACGATATGCGGCTCTTTCGCGCAGTTTTCAAGAATTGTGATGCCCTTGGCTTTGACCGCCGCAAGCATGACATTAATCGTCGCCCCCACAGAAACCACGTCAAAATAGATATGCGCGCCTAAAAGCATGTCCGCCTGCGCATTGATCATGCCGCTGTCAATGGAGACATGAGCGCCCAGCGCTTCAAAGCCTTTCATATGCTGATCAATCGGGCGCACGCCGAAATTGCAGCCGCCCGGCATGGAAA
>JAEXAZ010000079.1 GCA_023394255.1 Bacillota bacterium
GTTCCGTCCTCACAGCGCACTAACATACCTTACACCAGCCGATTTTGCCCGAAATCAAGCTGAAATTGCCGTTTAGAACCCTCGATCTTTAACTCTAAGGCTGGTCCAATATTCGGGTGCACCTCAAACCCTCGATCTTTAACTCTAAGGCTGGTCCAATATTCGGGTGCACCTCAGCGCCTGTCCCGACTAAACCATGCGAAAGACGCCGTTTGCGGGTGCGCGATGTGTTCGCCTTGTAAAGCAATCCCGGAAACATTATTTTAAGTATTTAACCATCTCCATAATTATGACATATATTAAAATTGTGAGATTAATTGTGGGAGGTTTTTTTTGAAATGCAGATGCAGTTCCCATTTTTAGGGTATCAGGAACAATGTGAGAAGGTTCCTGTACAGTTTCCGCCCCAGCATCAGGATACGCAACCGGGTTTAGAGACGCAAATGGAACCAAGGCCCATTTTTGATAATCCGGCTTACACCGGCAGCGGAAAGCTTAAAGGCAAAGTCGCGCTGGTAACCGGTGGTGACAGCGGAATCGGCAGGGCGGTATGCGTCGCTTACGCCAAAGAAGGCGCAGACATCGCAATTGTCTACTATAATGAACACGACGACGCGAACTTCACAATGCGTTACATCAATCATCTGGGGGGCAGGTGCTTGCTGCTCGCGGGTGACCTGCGCAATGAGGATTTCTGCCGGCAAGCAGTAAAAAGCACGATATCGACATTCGGCCGACTGGATATATTGGTTAACAATGCGGGTGTGCAGTTCCCGCAGAATAGCCTGGAGAATATTTCCGCCGAACAATTGGAGACTACTTATCAAATCAACGTTTTTTCCATATTCCATATTACCAAAGAGGCCCTGAAATATCTGCCGGCAGGAGGTGTGATGATCAACACTACTTCAATCACCGCATATCGCGGGGACGACCTGCTGATTGATTATTCATCCACCAAAGGCGCAATTGTTTCATTTACCAGAGCGATGGCACGCTCCCTTGTGTCAAAAGGCATCCGGGTGAACGGAGTTGCACCCGGCCCAATCTGGACCCCTCTCCAGCCTGCCAGCTGGCCTGCCGATTATATTCCCACATTCGGGTCGGAAACCCCCACGAAGAGGGCAGGACAGCCATTTGAGCTGGCTCCTACTTATGTATACCTCGCTTCTGACGATTCTTCCTATGTCACGGGACAAATCCTCCATGTTGACGGCGGCTACTCGATGCAGTCTTAACGAACAGTATCTTCACATAAAAGGCCCTGTCCGGCGTGCCGGACAGGGCCTTTTATCAGACGCAAAGAGCCGGAGCCTCATGGCGCCCTACCCATTGTTTGTGAAAAGCAGTTTTTGATAGTGCTTGTACAGCACGGAAAATTTGTTGGCGTATCCTTTATTCCATGGCTTTTGCCGGCCGCAGAAATGCAGAATAACAGTGTGATCCATAATCCAGTCGACATCTTTCAATCCGGAAGACAATAAATAATAAATATTGCTTTTTCTTGCGTCAAAATTATAAATACTGTCATCCAAGGGTTTAATGCGGTTCCAGTAAAGCCCGTTCAGAATATCCTGATCCGGCAATATCAGTTTGCTCTTATTTTCTCGCACATAGGAAAAAATATCTTCCGCATGCAGTTCACGCCGCTGAAGGGTCAGATTCATCAGCAGAACGCCCGAATTATAATACTCCGGCATATCGTAGGTGTTCAGCCTTAAACGATTGATGCGGGATGTAACCTGGGTGAGCGCAGTGTGGGAGGCGGCCGCAAACAAATAACCGGTGAGATCTGTTTCATACAGGCTGTCAAGCGGGTTTATGACCAGAATATCCGGATCAAGATAGAGAATCCTGTCCACATCTTCCGGCAGAATTTCGTAAGCCAGCAGACGATAATACATCGCTTTCGTATAACGGCCGCTGATCGGCGCGTCAGAAAATGCGTCGCTGTCCATTTCAATGGGGATCAATTCTGAACCGTGCTGCCGGACCCATTCGGAAATTTCTTTTATCTGCCGTGGAAGAATACCGGAATAAACCATATAGACGCCGAAGACAGCGTTTACATGATTCACAAAAATGGAGGACAGCATCACTTTCAGCGGAAGTATATAATTTTGATCAAGCGTCACCAACAGGTTGATTTTTTGCAATGATCGTTCACCTCATTTGCTTTGCTGTTATATTCACAATTGTAATATATCACAAACTGCAACAATCAACAATGGGCATTTGAGGGATTACCAACAACATCGTTTTTTAACGCAATGGCCCTGCACCGGCTTTCCGGGCGGTGAGAGAGTTATCAAATTTAATTTTCTCTTGCGCCTGCCGGCACAGGATTTCTCCCGCGGGTTTTTTCCGGTTTTTACCGTTGAGCAGAACAGGGACTCCATTGACCATAACCATATGGATTCCACTGCTGTAAAGTGTCGGATCGAGGTACGTTGCCCGATCCTGTATCTCAGATTGGTCAAATATCACCAGATCGGCGCAGCTTCCTTCCCGAATCAATCCGCGGCCTGTCAGCGAAAACGTTTCCGCGGGCAGACCCGTCATTTTATGAATTGCCTGTTCCAGTGTCAGCAGCCGTTTTTCCCGCACAAAGCGGGAAAAGACCCGCGGAAAGCTGCCGTAGAGGCGCGGATGGGGGTGTGCGCAAACTTCCCCGTCGGTGCAGAAGTTCTGTTCCGGCCGCTGAATCAACGAATCAAGCACATCTTCACTCCCGTAATAATCGATGATTCCGGTCCCACTTTCAGAGAGGAGCAGATCAAACACCGCATCAAGCGGGTCTTTCCCCTGCATCTCCCCCAGTTCCGGCAGATTTTTGCCAATGAGCTGCGCATTCTGCGATTTTGTGATGACAATGCCGTCCAGACCCGCGAATTCCACAAAATTATCCCACCGGCTATTCGTTTCCAGAATTTCCTCTTTGATTTTCCTGCGCGTGGGAAGATCACGCAGTCGTCCGCACAGCTGTTCCCTGCCGCCCTCATGTACCCAGGGCGGCAGCAGGACACTCAGGGCCGTACATCCGGCGGTATAGGGGTAAAGGTCAAAGGTGACGCGGATTCCCTCCTGTTTCGCTGCATCGAGCAGCGCAAAAATGCGTTCAGCCTTGTTCCAGTTTTGTTTCCCGCAGATTTTAAAATGGGAAATATGCAGCCGGACGCCGCTTTCCCGGGCAATTTGGAGAAGCTCCTCCATGGAGGAAAGAATCCCGTTGGCCTCGCTGCGCTGATGAACGGCAAACACCCCGTCACGGCGTGCCACAACCCTGCAAAGCGAACTCAATTCCGTTGTGTTCGCAAAGCTGCAGGGGGCGTAGATCAGGCCGGTGGACAACCCCAGCGCGCCCGACTGCATCTCCCGCTCCAACAGCGCGCACATCGCTTCCAACCGGCTGCTGTCCGCAAATCTGTTTTCCATCCCCATGACTGCCATGCGCAGATTTCCGTGAGGCACAAGATATCCATAATTCCCGCTGACGCCAAGCCGTTTCATCCGGGCCAGATAGTCCGCAACCGAACCGCACGCCGCCCAATCGATATTGGGGGAAAGCCCTTCTATTTCTTCAACCTGCGCCTTCCAGACTGGAAGATGCCCGGCGGATACCGGCGCGAGGGAAATACCGTCCTGCCCCAGGATTTCGGTGGTGATACCCTGACGGAGTTTCGGTTCCATCAGCGGGTCATGGAACAGATGCGGGCCGCTGTGGCTGTGGGTATCAAGAAAGCCCGGACATACAACCCCGCCGTCCGCGTCAATGACCGCCGCGTCCTCTGCTTCCACCTTTTCGGACACCCGCGTGATTTTCCCATGGCCAATGAGCAGTTCTCCCCAAAAACCGGGGGCACCGCTCCCGTCCACAATCCATCCGTTTCTAATGATAAATCTCCCCGTACTTCGCGGGTCAGACATCCGAACATGCATTACAGGCCCTCCCAGAATTTTCCCGCCGTCTTTCGAACCTGCCTGTTTGCGGCATCCTCGTCCAGCGTGAGCAGGCGGCGGCTATCCATCAGCTGCCGGCCGTTTACAAAAACGTCGCTGACGTACTCTTTTTTTCCATAGACAACCAACTGGTCGAAGATGTTCTCCGGGGTTACCGGTGTGAAAAACAGATCGTCCAGAATGATAAAGTCGGCGAGATACCCCGCCCCCAATCTGCCGAGATTTTCATAGCCAAGGCAGCGCGCGCCGAATTCGGTCGCCATGCGAAAAACCAGGGGAGCGGGCATGATAGCGGCGGACTGCTCATTCGCCTTATGAATCAGGAACGCCGCTTTCATAATGGTAAAGAAGTCGTTGATATATCCGTCGCTGCCAAGGCCGACGCAGATTCCCGCTTCCAGCATCGCGGGGACGGGAGCAATCCCTCCTCCCACCTCGCAGTTGCTCAGCGGCATATGAACGGCTTTTACCTTTCTTTCTGCAAGCAGCCGGATTTCCTCCGCGTCCACCTGCACGCACTGGGATGCCAGCGTATCGGCATCCAGCGCGCCGCAGGCATCATAAATACCGGCGGGCTTTGGATTTACGGAAGGCTCGTAGATGCTTTCGGACAGATGAAACTGAAACAGGGCGCCTGCCTCGCGGCTCATCGCCTTTGCCCTGCGGATAAAATCGGGGGTACAGGTAAAGGTGGTGTGGGTGCTGACGGCCCCGCGCACCAGCTTCGCGTGCTCTTTGAGCCAGCGGGCGGCGCGCACGTTCTGCGCAAGGCAGTCTTCCCCGTTCTGGCCGCCCGCCCGCTGGGAGCTTTCCAGCGAGACGATACCGCGCAGGCCGATTTCCTCAAGCAGCCTGCCCTGTTCCACCAGTGTGTCCGGTTCGCAGAAAGGGGCTTCCAGCGTGTCGCAGAACGCTGTGACGCCTGAACGCAGCAGTTCCGCCGCGCCGGAGCGCGCGGTGGACAGCACTTCCTCTTTGCGTAGGCGGTCCTCTACCATCGGCCACCAGTAGAGTTTGAGAAATTCCTCGAAATGATGCACCGTTACATGGTTCGGAATCCCGTGGGAAAGGACGCCGTACAGGTGGATGTGGGCGTCGATAAATCCGGGCAGCAGAATCGACGCGCTGCGGTCGATCACATGCGTCAGTTTTCCATCCCCGCGCAGTTGGTCGATTTCCGCGTTTGGCAGCACCGCATGGATCTGATTTTCGTCGCATATCAGGCCGTAATTTTGATAAACCCTGTCATAGGAGCAGACCAGCCATTTCGCCTTGACCCCAAACATTGCGATTCCTCCCCTGCGTTATACGTTTCGTTGTGCAAAATCCAGTTTCCGGCGGACAAATTTCCCCTGATGCGGGCACAGCACACCGTCCTTTACCACGAACTCCCCACGGCTGAATACCGTCCGGATTGCAATATTCTCTTCACAGCCTGAATAGATGGAGTAGTCCGACCGCCCGTAGAGGCGAAAACCGGGACGCGGGGCAATTTTCTCGAATAGGGCGATATCCGCGTCCGCACCTTCGCAGAGGATTCCCTTCTGCGGAAACATCCCGTGAATCTGCGCCTGATTGCGTGTAAACCGGTCGATCACCCGGTCGCCGAACAGCCGGTACATCTGGACAAAGCTGTCCCCCAGCCCGTTGACGCCCATGGGGATGGCATCAATATCCGGGTTCTGCTTTTCCGCCCGGGTATAAGGGCAGTGGTCCGTTCCGACAGTATCAATCTCATCAAACGCGCCGGCCAGCTTCTCCCGCTCGCTGCCGCTGCGCAGGGGCGGTATCATGGTATACAGCGCGGCGTCTTTTCCGGAATACACGGAATCGTCAAACAGGAAATAATGCGGGCAGCTTTCGAGAAAAAAACTGCGGTGGAGGATATCTCCGAACCGTTTGTTCAGTTCCCGCACCGTGCTGCCGCAGCTGACATGCACCATATAGGCAACGCCTTTGTAATAATCGGTCATTTCCGCAAGCTGCACCGCTTTGGAAAGTTCGCAGAGCACCGGCCTTCGCCGCGCATAATCCGCAAGCCGCTTGAAGCTCCAATCGATCAGCTCGTCGTTTTCCGTATGGGAAAGCAGCATCACATCCCTGTCGGAGGTACGTTTCAGCAGTTCCCCGATATGAAGATCATCGGAAAAAATTCCCGCCTGCTTATAGGTGGTGTAGACCTTAAAAGAGGGGATTCCCCGCTCCAGCATGGCTTTCGCAAGTTCCGGAACGTTTTTTGGCTGCCGCACCCCGCAGTGGAACGCATAGTCCGTTACGCTGTCATTCGCAAGCGACATGCGCAGTTCGAAATTCCGCACGGCTTCCGCAGCATCGCAGGCTTCGTCCAGAAAATCGATCACGGTGGTAACGCCCCCCAGCGCGCCCGCCGCCGTGCCGGAATAAAAGCAGTCGGCCGAGGTAAAGCGGCCGTTCTGCGCCTGCAGATGCACATGGCTGTCAATCAGCCCCGGAATCACCGATGCGCCCGCCGCGTCATAAACCGCTTTTGCCTCAAGGTGCGCGGAGGAAATCCGCTCAATCCTGCCGTTTTTGATAAACAGATTTCCGGGATTCCATTTTCCGTCCTGATAAAGGCATCCGCCCGCAATTTCCAGATCATACATGGTCAGTTCCGCCTTTCGCCGCAGAGTATGTGGTCATCCAAGCAGCGCCTGCATGACAGCGTAATAGCATTCCGCGGCCCCGGTCAGCTGGTCGATCTCGATATATTCATTGATGGTATGCGCGAGGTTTTCACGCGAAGGGCCAAGCCCGATTGTCTTGATTCCCGCCTCGCCCGCGTAATGGCTTCCGTTTGTGCAGAAATTGTACTGCGTGATTTCGGGCGAAAAGCCCTTGGCCTTCAGTTTGCCAACCACCGCCTGGACAAACGGTTCGTCGGGCTGGTAGAGCCACCCCGGGAAAAAACGTTCGCCCGCAATTTTGTTTCCGGTATAACATTGCTCCTCCCCGCGCGCAAAGGAAACTTTCGCGCGCAGCTCCGGGTCCTCCGCCATCATCCGGTCAAGCAGCGCCCGCAGGGGCGCCAGTACCGTTTCCTTGGTTTCCCCCACCAGCAGGCGGCGGTCGTAGGTGGCCACGCAGTGTTCCGGCACCACCGAAGCGCCCGGATAGGGGCTGGATTTGATGTCGGTCAGTTCCAGGATTCCCTTGCCGAGCACCGGGTGTTCCGTTGGCTCCAGCTTGCGGATTTCCTCGATGATACGCGCGATTTTATAAACCGCGTTGATTCCCTTTTCCGGATTGGCGGAATGGGCCGGCTTTCCGAAAACTTCCAGCCTGAGTTCGCCGCGCCCGCGCTGGCCGATTTTTACATTGAGCTCGGATGCCTCGCCGATCACAACATAGTCGGGTTTGACCTGCGCGCTGACCGAACGGGCGGCAATCCCTTCAAAGCATTCCTCATGCACCACGCCCGCCAAATAGAGCGAACCGGAAAAGTCGCGTCCGGTATCCTGCGCAAAGTCTGCGATCGCACAGGCCATGGCCGCGACGGCGCCTTTCATGTCGGAAGTTCCGCGTCCATAAATTTTATGATCGTGGACTTCTCCTCCAAACGGCGGATAAACCCACTCTTCGACGTTCGTAACCGGAACGGTATCAATATGGCCGTCAAACAGGATTTTGGGGCCTGGGCGTTTGCCGTGAACGCAGGCAATAACGCAGCCGTATTCATTGATCCCGACTTCGTCGAACCCCCGCTCACGGAAAAAGTCCGCCAGTTCCCTGGCGACACCGCCTTCCTCACCGGAATAGCTTTGAATCCGCACCAGCTTTTGGCACAAATGAATGACCGCTTGCTCCCTTTGTTTTGTCAGCATGAAACCAGCCCCCTATTCACTGTAATGCAATTCTTCGGGCAAACGGAAACGCACAGCCCGCAACTGCGGCACGCCGCCTCGTCTACCGCCATATTCCCATTTTTATCCAGCGTCCGGACTCCATAGGCGCAGACCGTTACGCAGCGGCCGCAGCCGATACAGCTTTCCTTCTCAAACCCCATATGGAGACCGCCCGTCATCTCCTGTTCCGGCAGCCGGGAGAGTACCACCCCCCGGATTGCGTCCAGACTGTCATATCCGTGACCGTTCAGGTAACGCTCAACCCCTCTGTTCAGCTTCCCGATTGTTTCAACGCCCATCAGGATCGGCGCGGTGCAGATGCCCAGCGCGTCCGCGCCCGCCATTGTGAACTCGATAGCGTCCTGCCAGGTCGTAATGCCGCCAAGGCCGATGATAGGGCAGTCAAACTTCTGGCGCAGCTCCACAATTTTCTGCAGAATAATCGGTTTGATCATCGCGCCGGAC
>JAEXAZ010000231.1 GCA_023394255.1 Bacillota bacterium
GTTATGGCTCTCTCTGGTTTTAGGGAAGCGGCCGGAGGACGAACCTCTCCTGTTTTTAGGCAGGGGGGGTTTTTTATGCGCTCATTGCTTTTTCAGCCGTTTCATCCATGCAAAAATCCGTCCGCTGAAAAACATGCACAGGATTCCGAGCGTCCCGGAAATGCAGAACACGACGGCTGCGCTGATGTAGTTCCCTTCCATGATCGCGTCGCTGGCAAAGGTCGCGCAGAGAACGGAAGGAATCCGCGCGGTCAGGGTGAGCAGAAGGTATCTGCGCAGCGACAGAGGCGTCAAAGCCGCAAGATAGGTGAGCACGTCTTTCGGCATGGCCGGAAGCAGATATAAAAGGAAAACAATCCGGTCCAACTGGCTGTGCCGGTACAGGAACTGGAGTTTACGCTGTTTTTGCAAAGGGAAAAACCGGTCGACCAAGGGCTGGCCGAACTTTTTGACGGCGGCAAACACAAAAGCGCTTCCGGCAAGAATACCCGCCATGCAGAGCAGCAGGCCGCCAAACGTACCGTAGGTGATGCCCGCACAAACCTGAATCGGCAGCGCGGGGATAATGCCTGAAATCACCTGAAGCGCCTGAATGGCCAACAGCGCCGCCGCACCCCAGATGCCGAAAGCGCTCAGCCTTTGCCGGAATGCAGTCATGTTTTCAGGCTGCATCAGGCCCGCCATGGAGGGGTAAAACTTCCATATCAGCCGGCCGATGGCCCCGATACCCAAAATGAGAACGGCCGCTGCCAGCAGGACCCCTGCTTTTCGTCTGCGTGTCATCGGCTGCACCTCCCTGCAACGGTTATAGTGTTCCTGATATTACAGCAGCTATGACAGACATGTCCGTCATAGCTGCTGTAATATTTTATCGCCGGCTGTCTTCAAATTTGAAAGACAGTGTTATTTTGTGAAGTAATCGACCGCTCCGCCAAACAGGTTTTGGAACTTGCAGCCGCCCACATTTTGATAGAGATCGGGCGCGGTGCGCTCCGAATGCCCCATCTTGCCCAATACCCGCCCGTCGGGGCTGGTAATGCCTTCAATCGCGTCAAACGAGTTGTTGGGATTAAAGCGGATGTCGAGCGACGGCCGTCCGTCCAGGTCAACATACTGCGTCGCGATCTGCCCGTTGCCGGCAAGCTGCCGAATCAGAGCCTCCGGGGCGACAAACCGTCCTTCACCGTGGGAAATCGCGACGGTGTGGATGCCCCCCGGCTGCATGTTCATCAGCCACGGGGACTTGTTGGAGGCGATCCGGGTGCGGACCAGCATACTCTGGTGACGTCCGATGGTATTGAAAGTCAGCGTGGCACAGGTTTCGTCCATATCGCGGATTTCGCCGTATGGCACCAGCCCCAGTTTAATCAAAGCCTGGAACCCGTTGCAGATGCCGCACATCAGCCCGTCCCGGTTCCTGAGCAGTTCATGCACCCCGTCCCGGATGCGCGGGTTGCGCAGGAACGCCGTGATGAATTTTCCGGAACCGTCCGGCTCGTCGCCGCCGGAAAAACCGCCCGGAATCGCGATGATCTGGCTGTTTCGGATGCTTTTGGCGAAAGCATCCACGCTTTCCCTGATGTCCGAAGGGGTCAGGTTCCGCACCACGAAAATTTCCGGTTCCGCTCCCGCGAGGCGGAAAGCGCGCGCGGTGTCGTATTCGCAGTTGGTGCCGGGGAAAACCGGGATCAGTACGCGCGGTTTCGCAATTTTTACATCCGAAGTCAGTTTAGCCGGATTTGCGTGGCTGTATACGGGGACATCCTTCTTTTCGGGCTTCAGCAGATAGGGGAACACCTTTTGCAGCTTCTTTTCCCAGCGCTCCTGCACTTCCTCCAGCAGAATCGTGTCAAACCCGTATTTGACCGCGTAGGTGGACGAGACGGTGCCGATGCAGGGAAGGCCGGGAAGCCCTTCCGTTGCTTCGAGCAGGAACCCTCCGTAAATCGGGTCAAACAGGGCGGTATCGTCAAAGGTGGCGGCGAAATCAAATCCAAGGCGGTTGCCGAGGCACATCTTTGTGATGCCCTCGCAGACGCCGCCGTAACCCAGCGTCCACGCCGCGGCAACCTTGCCCTCGGCAATCAGCGATTCGACAAGGCGGAACACGCGTTTGACGCTGTCAAAATCCGGGAGCCGGTTTTCGTTGAAGCCGGGCGTTACCAGATAGACCTTATGCCCGGCCTGTTTAAACTCGGTGGAAACAATCCGGCCGGTATGCGCAACCGAGACCGCGAACGAGACCAGCGTGGGCGGAACGTCTAGGTCTTCAAAGCTGCCGCTCATGGAATCCTTGCCGCCGATCGAGCCGATTCCAAGTGAAAGCTGCGCTTCCAGCGCGCCAAGCAGGGCGGCCATCGGCTTACCCCAGCGTTTGGGGTCATTCTTGGTGCGCTCGAAATATTCCTGAAAGGTCAGCCAGCATTTCCGGCTGCTGCCGCCCGCCGCGACGACCTTCGCCACCGACTCGACGACCGCGTTCATGGCGCCGTGATAGGGGCTGCACTGAGACAGGTCGGGGTTGAATCCCCAGCCCATCAGGGACGCGGTCGTGGTCTCGCCGCCGAGGACGGGAATTTTCGCGGCCATCGCCTGCGCGGGGGACAGCTGTGTTTTGCCGCCGAACGGCATCAGGACGGTGCCCGCGCCGATGGTGCTGTCAAACCGTTCCACAAGGCCTTTCTGGGAGCAGACGTTGAGGTCTTCCATGACGGCCAGCCATTTCTCCCGCAGCGTTTTTTCCGGGTGGCTGCGCACAAAATGGCGCGGCGCTTCGATTTCAACATCGGTGTGCTTAACGGCCCCGTTGGAATTCAGGAAGCCGCGGGATAAATCCACAATCCGCTTCCCGTTCCAGCGCATCACCAGGCGCGGGGATTCCGTCACCTTTGCGACAACGGTTGCCTCGAGATTTTCCTCATGCGCATAGGCAATAAAGCGGTCCGCGTTTTCCGGGGATACCACCACCGCCATGCGCTCCTGCGATTCGGAGATCGCAAGCTCGGTGCCGTCCAGCCCGTCATATTTCTTCGGCACGGCGTCCAGATTGATCTCCAGCCCGTCGGCAAGTTCGCCGATGGCAACCGAAACGCCGCCCGCGCCGAAGTCGTTGCAGCGCCTGATCAGCCGGGTAACTTCTCCGTTCCGGAACAGCCGCTGGAGTTTCCGTTCGATCGGCGCGTTGCCCTTCTGGACCTCCGCGCCGCAGGATTCCAGCGATTCCAGCGTGTGGGATTTTGAGGAACCGGTCGCGCCGCCGCAGCCGTCGCGGCCGGTGCGTCCGCCGAGCAGGATGACGATATCGCCCGGGTCCGGGCATTCACGGACTACATGGTCCGCCGGGGTTGCGCCAATGACCGCGCCGATTTCCATCCGCTTCGCCGCATAGCCGGGGTGGTACACCTCCGCCACATGGCCGGTGGCCAGACCAATCTGGTTGCCGTAGGAGCTGTAGCCGGCGGCGGCGGTCGTTACGATCTTGCGCTGGGGCAGCTTGCCCGCAAGCGTCCGGGAAAGCGGTACCGTCGGGTCGGCCGCGCCGGTGACGCGCATTGCCTGATAGACATAGCTGCGCCCGGAAAGCGGGTCGCGGATCGCGCCGCCTAGGCAGGTGGCCGCGCCGCCGAACGGTTCTATTTCGGTCGGGTGGTTGTGCGTTTCGTTTTTAAACATCAGCAGCCAGTCTTCGTCACGCCCGTCCACATCCACGGAAATCTTCACCGAGCAGGCGTTGATCTCTTCGCTTTCGTCGAGATCGGGGAGCATCCCTTCCGCCTTCAGCGCCTTTGCCCCGATGACGGCGAGGTCCATCAGTGTCATCGGCTTGTCCTTGCCCTTATAGAGGCCGGCGCGCAGGGCGAGGTATTTCTGGTAAGTGTCCCGGATATAGGGCGTTTCAATCCGGACATCCTCGAGGTTGGTCAAAAAAGTGGTATGGCGGCAATGGTCGGACCAGTAGGTGTCGATCATGCGGATTTCCGTGATCGTCGGGTCGCGGCGCTCCTCTTCGCGGAAGTAGCGCTGGCAGAAAGCGATGTCGTCGGTATCCATGGCAAGCCCGCAGCGGCGGACAAAATCCGAAAGCCCGTCCTCATCCAGCGCCGTGAACCCGGCGAGCGTTTCCACTTCGGTCGGGATTTCATAACGGGCGTCGAGCGTAGCGGGCTTCTCCAAAGACGCAAGCCGGCTTTCCACCGGGTTGACGAGGGAATGCTTGATGGTTTCGAGCGTTTCAGGGGAAATATCGCCGCTGAGCACGAAAATGCGCGCGGTGCGGACGACCGGCTGCTCCCTGGCGGTGGAGAGGGAGATACACTGCGCGCAGGAATCGGCGCGCTGGTCAAACTGGCCGGGCAGATATTCCACGGCAAATACCTTTTCGCCGGGGCCGAACTCGGGAAGCTCGTCATAGGTGACGTCCACCTGGGGCTCGGAAAAGATCGTATGCCGGGCGTTTTCAAAATCTGACGGGTCGATGTGCTCCACATCGTAGCGGTTGATGATGCGCACATTGGAAACACAGTCCAGCATCAGCGCGGTCCGCAGATCGCTGAGGACACCGGACGCCTCCACCGCGAACTCCGGCTTTTTTTCCACATAAATACGATAAACGCTCAATCTAACGACCTCTTTCTCTATGAGTTTGGTTATAGCGGCTTACAATCTATTTGAAAAGCTCAGGCCAGTATGCCCGTGCAGAAGTCGGATTCCGCCCCGCTGATTTGTACCAGACGGATGGCGCCGCGCAAATCCTCGCCGGAACAGACATGGACCGGCGTGTAATTTTCCGAGTAGCCCTCGTAGATACCGTCCGTCACATGGCTTTCAAACAGGACGGACATGGCGAGCCCCACCTGCTTTTGCAGAAAATCCGCGCGGGTGCGTTCGGTCAGCCCGATCATGCGGGCGCTGCGGCTTGCCTTCTCCGCTTTTGGCACCTGCTGCGGCAGGGCGGCGGCGCGTGTGCCGGGACGCTGGGAATAAGCGAACACATGCACCTTTGCAAACGCGGTTTTTTCCGTGAATGCCAGCGAACGGGAAAATTCCGCTTCATCCTCGCCGGGAAAGCCGACCATGATGTCGGTGGTAATGGCGCAGTTCTCAAAATGGCGGCGCAGGCTTTCCGCTATCCGGGTATATTCGGCGGTATCATAATGCCGGTTCATCCGCTTTAACGTTTCGTCGCAGCCGCTTTGCAGGGAAAGATGGAACTGCGGGCACATCTGCGGCAGCGCCGCCATGCGTTCGATATCTTCGTCGGTCAGCAGTTCCGGTTCCAGGGAACCGAGCCGTACGCGCCGGATGCCTTTCGTGCGGCAGGCGAGCTCCACGGCGTCTATGAGGCGCAGGCCCAGTTCCTTGCCGTAGCAGGAAAGGTTGATGCCCACCAGGACCACTTCCTGGTAGCCCGAGGCCGCCAGCCCGCGCAGCTCCTCGGAGAGCTCGTCCATCGGCTTGGAGCGGACCGGGCCGCGCGCGGTCGGTATGATGCAGTAGGAGCAGTAGCGTTCGCAGCCATCCTCGATTTTCACAAAAGCGCGGGTGCGTTCCGCAAAGCCGGCGGCGGTCATCTTCTCGAAAGACTCCCCTTTTTCGTGGGGGCGGATGTCGATAATCCGTTCGTCCGCCGCAAGACAGCGGGACACCACCTTCACAAGCTCCGCGCGCCCGCGCGCGCCCATAATGATGTCCGCTTCGGGCAGCCTTTCGGCGGCGTCGGGGAAGGCCTGCGGAAAACAGCCGGTCAGCGCAACTTTTGCGGCAGGATTCTGCGATTTGAAGTGCCGCAGCATCTGGCGGGTCTTTTTGTCGCCGGTGGCGGTAACGGTGCAGGAATTGATCACGTAGACATCAGCCGTTTCGTCAGGGGCGACGATGTCGTAGCCGTCTGCGGCGAAAAGTTGAGACAAAACCTCTGTTTCATATTGATTTACCTTGCACCCCAGTGTATAAAAAGCAATTCTCATTGTTTACTCCATCCAAATAAAATTCAACATCTATATTAATAATGCACAAACAAGATGGCAAAATTTTCGTATTCTACAGATAACTACACATATTATAATGAATTTCAGAAACAATTACAATTAGCAGTTGACTTAAAGAAACCGCACTGTTATATTGTATTTGTGGTGAAAACATAAATAAGTAATATCTCTGGAATTTAAGGAGGCATCATTATGAAATCTACAGTAATTAAGCTTGATACCATCAACGATGTGAAAAATTTTGTGAACACTGTTTCCAAGTACGACTTTGACGTGGATCTGGTTTCCGGAAGATATGCGGTCGATGCAAAATCGATTATGGGCATTTTTTCGCTTGATCTGGCAAAACCCATTAAGGTTGAGATCTATTCCGACAACTGCCAGCAGTTTTTGGATGAAATCAAGGGCTTTGTTCAGGAAGCTTAATACAGTTGCAAAAAGCGCAGCTCGGGGCTGCGCTTTTTTTGCGCCGGCTGCCGCGGCTGATTTTGCCCAGGCGGGCCGACATGTTTTGTCCCATCCATGCATACACATGTACTATTCTGATGGGAGAGGTGTACGCAATGGGAAAACGGTTGGCGGCGGCTTTGGCCGCGGCGCTTGTGCTTTGCGCGGGCGGCGTGCCGGCTTTGGCGGAGGATGTAGCGGACACAACCGCTTTGGAAACGGCAGCAAAGGTCGACGACAGCTTTCCGGCGAAATCGGCAATTTTAATCGAACAGGAAACCGGCCGGGTGCTGTTTGAGAAAAACGCGGATGAAAAACTCCCGCCCGCGTCTATCACCAAGATCATGACTCTTTTACTGACAATGGAAGCGCTGGACAGCGGAAGAATTACCCTGGACGACATGGTCACCTGCTCGGAACACGCGCAGTCGATGGGCGGCAGCCAGATCTGGTTTGAAGAAGGGGAACAGCTTTCGGTGGACGATCTTTTGAAAGCCACGGCAATATCCAGCGCGAACGACGCTTCGGTCGCGCTGGGCGAGTATCTGGCGGGCAGCGAGGACGCGTTTGTCGAACAGATGAACGAGAGGGCGCGTCAGCTGGGGATGACAAATACCACTTTCATGAATGCATCGGGGCTCGATGCCGAGGGGCATCTGACTACGGCGCGCGACATTGCCACGATGAGCCGCGAGCTTCTGAACCACCCGCTGATCACGAATTATTCCAGCGTCTGGATCAGCGAACTCCGGGACGGCAAGACACAATTGGTAAACACCAACAAGCTGGTGCGGTTTTATGACGGCTGCACCGGGCTGAAAACGGGGACGACAAACGGCGCAGGAAGCTGCCTGTCTGCAAGCGCCACCCGGAAAGGGATGTCGCTGGTTGCCGTGACTTTAGGCAGCATCACCTCCGCCGACCGGTTTTCCGCCGCTCGGGGGCTGTTGGACTACGGCTTCGCAAATTATGCCCGCGTGGAACTTCCGGCACTGGAAAATCTCGCTCCGGTAAAGGTGAAGGGCGGTGTGGAACAGCAGGTGGATGTTGTCTGCGAGCCGCCCAAAGCGGTGATTGTCCGCAGCGCCGACAAGGACAAAATTGAACAGGAGGCCAAGATTTTGCCGGACGTGGAGGCGCCGGTGGAAGAAGGGCAGGTGCTTGGAAAGGTGGTCGTACACGTGGGAGACGAGACAATCTGTGAATATCAGCTGCTGGCCGCGCTGCCTGTGGCAAAGATGACCTTTTTCAAGGCATTCGGAAAGCTGTTTGACAACCTGATCAGCATGTGACAAAAGACTATCCCGGACTTTATGGCCGGGATAGTTTCCTTCCTGTAAAAATTTCGACAATTCTTAGCAGAATTGCTATGGAAATTTCATATTGTTGACTTGAAATGGAAGAACAAATAAGGTAAAATGTGTGTAAGAAACAGTTCCTCCGCACAGGTTTGGCTTGTGCGTTTTGTACAATAACCTAGAGGAAGGAAGAGACAAAATGGGAATGAAGCTGAATATCAGGCATGTGAAAAATTTTATTGCGGAGCACGAGCTGGAAGCAATCGCGCCGCAGGTAAAAGCCGCGCACCGGGTGCTGACTGAAAAAACCGGGCCTGGCAATGATTTTCTGGGCTGGCTCACGCTCCCGCAGGACTATGACAGGGAAGAATTTGCCCGCATCAAGTCGGCCGCGCAAAAAATCCGCACAGCCAGCGACGTGCTTCTCGTGATTGGGATCGGCGGCTCTTATCTGGGCGCGAGGGCGGCGCTGGAGCTGCTTAAATCCCCGTTCTATAACACCATGAAAAAAGATAACCCCGAAATCTACTTTGTCGGCAACAGCATCAGCCCCGATTATCTGAACACCATCATCGGGCTGTGCGAAGGCAAACGGGTTTCGGTGAATATAATATCAAAATCGGGCACAACCACCGAGCCGGCGCTGGCGTTCCGCGTTTTCCGCGAAATGCTCGAACAGCGCTATGGAAAGGAGGGCGCTAAGGAACGCATCTACGCGACCACAGACCGTTCACGCGGCACGCTGAAGGAACTTTCCGACAGGGAAGGGTATCAGACCTTTGTCATTGCGGATGATGTGGGCGGACGCTATTCGGTTCTCACCGCGGTGGGCCTGCTGACCATGGCTGTCGCAGGAATCGATCTTGACGCCGTCATGACGGGCGCGCGGCAGGCAATGGAAGATTTTTCAGGTGATGATCTGTTTTCCAACGACTGCTACAAATATGCCGCCTGCCGCAATATCCTTTACCGCAAGGGCAAGCAGATTGAACTGCTGGTAAGCTATGAACCCGCGTTTGCCATGATGAACGAGTGGTTCAAGCAGCTGTTCGGCGAAAGCGAGGGCAAGGACCATAAAGGGCTCTTCCCGGCATCCGTGGTGTTCTCCACTGATTTGCATTCCATGGGGCAGTATATTCAGGAAGGCAGCCGGACCCTGTTTGAGACGGTCGTGGATATTGGAAAACCGCAAAAGGATTTCTTTGTAAAAGATGACCCCGAAAATCTGGATGGGCTCAATTTCCTGTCCAATCAGGAAATGTCCATCGTAAACCGGAAAGCAATGCAGGGAACCGTTCTCGCGCATACAGAGGGCGGCGTCCCCAACCTGATTCTGGAGATTCCGGAAATCAACGCATTTGAGTTTGGCTATATGGTTTATTTCTTTGAAAAAGCCTGTGCTGTCAGCGGCTATCTGCTTGGTGTCAATCCGTTTAACCAGCCGGGTGTGGAAAGCTATAAGAAAAACATGTTTGCTTTGCTTGGCAAACCGGGCTATGAAGCCCGCAGAGCCGAGCTGGAAGCCGGGCTGAAGTGAGCAGGAAAGAAGTCCATACTATAAATAAATTGATATTGGAGGAATTTGACATGATTAAATTAATCGTCGGCAACAAAGGCTCGGGCAAAACCAAGACCTTGATCAATATGGTGAACGAGGCGGCCAAAACTTCAAAGGGCAACGTCGTTTGCGTGGAAAAGGGAAACACCCTGACCTTTGATGTGAGCCATCAGGCGCGCCTGATCGATATTGACACCTACGGCGTTTCCGGTTTTGACGCGTTCTACGGCTTCTTCTGCGGCCTGTTTGCCGGCAACTATGATATTACGGAAGTATTTGTCGATGCCACCTTCAAGATCGGCGGCAAAGACTATCTGGCGTTTGCCATTATGGTGGAAAAGCTTGCAAAGCTGCTGGATGATAATGGGGCGACCATGACCTTTACGGTTTCCTGCGGCAAGGACGACCTGCCCGAACGGATTCACCAGTATATTATCTGATGCGGTACTGCTGCCCGTGTCCCCGGCTGAAAGGATGCCGGAGCCGCGCGCAGATCAAAGGGAATGCCCGCCTGACGCGGGCATTCCCTTTTGCCGGTATTGAAAAAAGAAATTCCTCAGATTGTTTAAAAGTTGGACAGTTGGGCACCTTTTCATGAGAGGACGCTTGACAAGCAGGGCTAAACCGACTATAATAATTTGCGTGACATTTGCGAGGGGGGTATTGCGCCCCGGCTTGCCAATGTGAGCCCCTGCGCGAGACCGAACGGAGGAAACCGCATGATCTTTGACCTTTCCAAACTGTTTGACAACGAGGGCGAATCGGCCGGAATTGCCTGTGCGCTTGATTTGGGCAATGTTGTCCGATGGGGAAGGAAACTGTTCGACGGGCCGGTGAAAGTGACCGGCCGGGCGGAAAACCGTGCCGGAATTGTCAGCGTAAGCTATGCGGCAGACTTTGTCCTGGATGTGGTGTGCGATCGGTGTCTTACGTCGCTTGCCCGTCCATGGCGGATGGAGTTTTCACACATTATGGTTTTATCCCTGAACCGTGAGGACAACGATGAGTTTATAGTAGTACCGGACGGGCGGCTTGATTTGGCAGAGCTTGCTTCGTCCGATATTCTCCTCGAACTCCCCACTTCGATTTTGTGTGACGAAGGCTGCAAGGGGCTGTGTCCTGTCTGCGGCAAAAACCTGAACAACGGCGACTGCGGCTGTGAGCGTAAGCCACGCGACCCGCGGCTCGATAAGCTTCGGGAACTGTTGCAGGAATAACGGCAAAAAGTGGTGCCTGTGCGCAGGCACAGGCAATCCTGTCATATTATTGATTTGAAGGGGGTGCCATGAAATGGCAGTACCAAAGAGAAAGAGTTCCAAAGCGCGCAAGAACAAAAGGCGTTCCAACGTCTGGAAGCTGGATGCCCCTTCATTTTCGAAATGCACACAC
>JAEXAZ010000147.1 GCA_023394255.1 Bacillota bacterium
GGCTTATATTGTGCAGACTTCCTTGTTCTATAAGGGATATTATACGGGAACGCCGACAGGCGTCTGGGACACGAAATCAGTGAATGCGTTAAAAGCCTATCAGGGCGCTGAAGATTTGGGCAGCAAAGGCAAGCTGGACAGCAAAACACTGAAGCAGTTGTTAAGATAATTTGTTTTAAAGCGATTCCGAATCGGGAAAAGCGCGGGCAGAGCTGGTATCTGCCCGCGCTTGCTTTTAGCTTTCAGCCGTCAGATCAGAATAGTTCCCGCGGAAGAGAACCTTCAGCGGATGCTTCGGAGGGCCTTCCAGCAGAGTGCCGTCCGTGCGGAAGCGTCCGCCGTGTGCGGGGCAGTCCCAGGTTTTTTCAGCGGAATTAAAATTCAGCCCGGTCATCATGTGCGTGCAGGAAATATCCAAAATCGTAACCGTATTGTCGACATCACGGTAAAGGCCGGCCTTTTGTCCCTGGTATCTGATCACCCGCCCCTCCCCCGGTTTTAACTGATCGATGCTCTCCGGCCTTTCCAGCTTGGATTTGATCAGTTCTCCAACGGGGGTGAAAACCCCTGTGATGGCCTTCCCGGGCGAAGTCAGGCGGTCCGCGCGTTTTCTGGAATATACCTCCTCATAGCGGCAGCTGCCGTCTGTGATCAGGTCCGCAATCATATTCCCGGCAAGTGTCCCGTTTGTCAGGCCCCATTTTCCAAATCCCGAGGCGACAAACACATTCGGATGGTCAGAAATTTTTCCGATATAGGGGATTTGGTCGGGCGTCTCATAATCCTGCGCCGACCATTTGCCGAGCACGGTTTCGATTCCGGCAATTTCCTTTGCAAATTGCATCAGACGTTCAAAATGCTGTTCCATATCCTCCTCGCCACGTCCTGTGGCATGCCCTTCGCCGACAACGATCAAAATACGCTTCCCGTTTTCGACGTGCGTACGGACTGACCGCGAGGGATCACCCATATTAATATAACTGCCGTCGGGCCAGTCCCTCTTCGCCTGAACAGCGATTCCGTAGGTTCGTTTGGCAAACAGACGGGTAAAAAAGAGATTCGGCCCGTCAAAGATTGGATACTGGGTCGCCATGACAAGATGTCTGGTTTTGATTCTGCACTTGTTCTCGCAATATACGGTGACCCAGTCCCCATCCTCTGCCCTGACCGCCTTGGTGCCGCAGTACAGCTTCGCACCGCCTGCCTGCGCTGCTTTGGCAAGCGCGTTTACATACCTGACCGGATGGAAAACAGCCTGATGAGAATAGCCAAGGATGCTCCTGCTGCCCTCTGGAAACGGCGGCTTTAATTTTAATTTCGCGTCGATGCCGAGTTTCACCGCAGTCTCATATTCTTTTTCAAGCGTCTCAACCTCACTTTTCAATACTGCATAGACATATGCGGTATCGCCGGCAAACTGGCAGTCGATAGACTCTTTCTTAACTGCTTCCCTGATAAAATTAATCGCGCCGTTCTGGGAATCCGCGTAAGATTTCGCAAAGTCCCATCCGTATTTCTTTACAATATTGTTGTAAATCATTCCGTGCTGAACGGTCAGCTTGCCGGTTGTATTGCCCGTCGTGCCTTCACAAAGTCCGCCCAATTCGATGAGAACGGGCTTCATCCCCCTCCGCGCCAGACAGTATGCGCAGGTAACTCCGGTGATACCGCCGCCGATAATCAGTGTATCGGTTTCCAGATCTTCCCCGAGCGGCTGATATTGCTCTGTCACGGCAGTTTTATTCCAATAGGATTCATGGATCTGGCTCATTCTGTTCACTCCAATCTTTTGCCATTATTATGTTCAACCGCGCTGAAACTATTTGATTGATCATCATAATAAGGGATTATCATGGATATATTTACAGTCTTCATCGGCAAGCGGATTGCCGCCCGCCGCGCAAGGAAAACGAAATCGGATGATACAAAGTAAGAAGATCAATCGCTGTCACAGACCTGTAACATGCAAAAACAGCCGGCGGTTTCCAAAACATCAGGAAACCACCGGCCGTTTTTCTGTATGAAAGATTTTCGCTTACAAAATTTTAAACATCCTGCCAGTTTTTGCAGACATCCACCCATGCGGCGCTGTTGGAACAGCGTTCCAATTCGCTGATCGTCAGTTCGATCGCACTGTTGCTGCTTCCGCAGGCCGGGAATACGGAATCAAATCTTTTCAGAGAAGCGTCCAGATAGACCTCCACCTGGTCGTTGATGCCAAACGGACAGACACCGCCGACGGAGTGGCCGACCATGGATTCCACCTCCTCCGGAGAAAGCATTTTCGCTTTTGTCTGAAACTGCGCCTTGAATTTTGTATTATCGATCTTCGCGTCGCCGGCTGCCACAACCAAAACCGCCTTTTCATCGACTTTAAAGGATAAGGTTTTCGCAATCCGTTCCGGCTTGCAGTTCAGCGCCTGCGCAGCCAGCTCCACCGTTGCGGATGAGGTTGCAAATTCCTGTATTCCGGAGTCCAGGCCGAACTGCTTTAAATAGGTTCTCGCTTTTTCAATGGACATGTTAAACACCTTTCTCTTTTTGAAAATATTAGCAAAATATGGTGACTTTCGTCGGAATATGTGTTAAACTGAAAAAGGAATAATTATCACTTTCGGATTCGACGCAGCTGATCAACTGATTAAATTTTTTAAGAAGGAGCGATCAATATGGCTTATACCATCACAAAAGATTTGGAAACAGGCAACGCTCTGATCGATTCGGAGCATCGGCAGTGGATGGACGCAATCAACAATCTTCTGAACGCATGTGCCGCGGGGAAAGGCCGCGCGGAACTGAACCATACGATGGATTTTTTAAAGCAATACACCGCCAAACATTTTCACGACGAGGAACAGCTGCAGTTGAAAACCGGATATCCGGATTTTACACACCATAAGCAATATCATGAGGGCTTCAAGCAGGTGGTAAACCAGCTGGCGGACGAGCTGTCCAAAACCGGGGCATCCATTGTGCTTGTCGGCAAAATCAACCATTCCATGGGGGACTGGTTTATCAATCACATCAAACAAGAGGACAAAAAACTGGCGGCTTATATAGACGCTCACAAATAAAGGCCACCCCGTTGTGGTACAGAAAATAGCATTGCGCGGCTGCAGCCGCGCAATGCTATTTTTTACGTAATGCCGAACACAGCGAAACCGGTAAAACAGCTATGCGCCAGGCGCTGTTGCCGGCATGCAGAAAAATTTCTTCACGCGGTATATGTTTTCAGAGCGGAAAGCAGCGCGTCGAAACGCTTTTTGTCGCCGCTTGTATAGGCAAGGGAATAGCTGATATTGTCCACCGAAATCCCGATTTCGCCGTTATTGAACAGATCAATCTGATAACTGCCTTTCCCATCCTCAACGTTCAGAAGAACGGTATAAACCGGGATTCCCATTCCGCTGTAGCTCAAATTCCCGCCGGCATTTACTGTCCGCACCTTCGAAGGAACGACCGACCGCAGCTTCGAGATAACATCCAGAATGGCTTTCCGGCTCGGTTCAGAAGAGGTGGTATGGTAAACGACATTCCTGCCGTTTCCCGCGACTTCCATCGATGTGACCCGGTAAGGATTCAAATACCCGAGCCATTCGATATTTGCCGGATTATTCTGGACGCAGCGGTCGAGGACTTTATAAAGGTCTGCGCATGCAAGCCCGTCGGTAAGCTGGGTATCGCCGTTCATAAGCACATTGCGGTGGCACCAGTAATCATAGGTCTGGCCGTTTTTGAAGCGGACCTGCAACAAACGCAGGTCATCCATATCCGGCACCGCATTTGTAGACGGACGGTATTCTATGGCATTCAGCTTCTGAACCACTGCCAGCCGGTCGCCCGCTCCGGCCACGGTGTACCCCGCATGAAGCTCCCGGTCAATCACGGTAACCACATCAACCTGCGCGGCGTTAATTTGCAAACAGGCGGGCCTGCCTGTATCAGCGAAAACATTCACCGACAAAAGCGCCGACAAAACCATAAGAGAGACCCATGCTGACGGTTTTTTAAAAATCCTCATAACGATTCTCCTTTCATTTGGCTGCTTAAATCAGACATCACTTGGACAAATCTGCAATTGTCCCGCCGTTTTCGTAACGGATGTATTATATAAAAGTATAAACCATTGTCAATATTTGTCAAGATCACGCACATTGAAAGGCCTCTTGTCATAAATAAAAAAGAAAGGCACAGAGCGTGCCTTTCCATCCAGCCCCAGCGGATGATTATAAGATTCCGGAAACAAAGAGCGCAATCAGAATATCCACAACCACACAG
>JAEXAZ010000164.1 GCA_023394255.1 Bacillota bacterium
GATATAAATTCCCCTTTGCGGACGGTCAGGTCAATACCGCGCAGAATTTCAAGCTCGTTCGGCTGGCCGATATAAAACCGCTTCACAATCCCCTTCATGTCAATAATCAGCGGCTGCGATTCTGAACCGGGCGTGAGATTTTCATTATTCATACCCTCACCCCTTAGCCGGAATCGCCGCGCCGTCAGGCAGAACCATGACCGGCATACCCGGCGCGACCATGGTCGGATCTGTAATGACCTGAATGTCGTCGCCGAGCTGATCTCCGCTGATTTCTATGTAAAAGTCCGTCTCCATGCCGGTTGTAACCGGAATCTCTTCAGCGGTCATCCTGCCCTCTTCCTGCGGCTTTGCAATATAAAGGATATTTTTTCCGTCGGCGTTGGTGGTTACCGCGTCAAACGGGACAAAGTATACCCCTTTTTTCTCGCCTGTGGTAACGCCCAGCCTGACGTTCATACCAACCTTCAGGCCGGTGTCTTTGGAGGTGAGCGCCACTTCGGTTTCAAACTCCACAGTGCCTTCGTCTTTTGTCGTGCCGTCGGCGGCTTTCACGGCAGCCGGATAAATCTTCTGCACCTGCCCATCGAAAACCGCTTCCCCGGTGGCATCCGATTTCACGTTTACCGGCAAGCCTTCCTTGACCGTGGCCACATCGTACTCTTTGATTTTTGTCTTGACAATCAGACGATCCGTATCCTCAATGACGAACAACAGCCCGGAAGCGGGCGCCCCCAGCTTTGCCTCCACAACGGTCACAGTGCCGGAAATCGGCGCGGTAACCGTCGAATCGGCAAGCTGCTTTTGCAGCCTTTGCAGCGCGATCTGGTCGGCGGTCTGATCTGCCGACAGTTTGCTTTTTTCAATCTGGTCCTGCAGGTCTTCCAGCTTCCGCTTGGATTCCTTCACCGCAATGTCACGGTTGGACAGCGCGCTTTCATAGTTCAGGCGCGCCCTGCGATAATCCTTACTGTAAACAGTTAAGTCGCCACCATATTCTGTATTATTATCATTCCATTCCTTCAGCGCCGCATCATAATTATCTTTCGCAACATTATAATTTTCCTCTGCTTCTTTACGGTTCGTTTCCAAATCAGCATATTCAGGTGAATCTTTATCCACATTTTTCAGCGCTTTTTCTGCCTCATCCAATGCCTGATCGGCTTTATCAAACGCCTCCCGCGCGCGGGACAACGTTTTTTCACTGGCATACATGACATCATCCGCGTATTCCAGATCGTCCTTGTGATCATTCAAATCCGCGCGCGCGTCGTTAAGGTCCCGCTGTGCGGCATCCAGCGCGTGCTCGGCGGATTCCACCGAACTGTCCATTTTATTCTTTAAATCGCTGAGCGTGTCCTCGTAGTCCTTCTGCGTGGAGGAAAGCCCCAGTTCATTCATCCTGGCGGTGTTCGCGATATAAGCGTTTTTTTCCTCAATCGACAGTTTGATGTCGCTCGAATCCAGCAGGCAAAGCACATCGCCCGCTTCCACATGGTCCCCTACGGCGACCGCGATCGTATCGACATTGCCGCCCGCTTTGGCATATACCTGCATGGAGTCCGCGCTCTGCACAACACCGGTGAGGCTGACGCTGTTCACCAGATCCCCTTTTTCGAGCGGCGTTGTTGTGACAGGAATCCCCGTATTCCCGCGCGTCATAAATTTTACGGCGGCAAAACCGACGGCGATGAGCAGCACAGCCGCAATCACCCATTTTTTCTTCTTTTTCTTTTTACGGGTAAAGCGTTTCAAATCACTGCTTACAGAAATTTTTTTCTCCGGCTCCGCACAGACTGCAGATACGCCGGTTGGCGTCGATTCCCCCGTCTGCTCCCGGTTTTCGATTGCTTCTGCCATTGTTTCTACCCCTTTATCCCATTTTGTAAAATTTGTACATCTTTCCATCACGTTTTCATCACATGAAAGCGCTGCCCGTCTCCCAAAAAACAAGGCAAAGAACACTCCATAATCAATAACGAGGTTCCCGCTTAAAATACTTCAATTATTTTATTGAACTGTTCTATATGTATTAGTAGAATAACACAATAGTACACTAAACAAGAATGACTGTCAAGATTTAGGAGCATAAAAAGACTGAAACGGTCTGCAGAATTGCAGACCGTTTCAGTTATAGGGGGGTGAGGGTGTGAAGATGTCGAAAAATATAATAAATTGTTAGAAATATTCTATGCAATTTATTATATCATACCTTTTCAAAAAGTACAACTGTTGCTGCATACAAAATTCTTGTCCATTTTTTATCTACCTTCGGCTACGGCAGGCAATTGCGGTAATGACGCCCGCCAGTATTCCGGCCGCGGAAAGTGAGCCGACCACAAAAATCGGATAAAAAACGGAGCCGGCCGCCTGATCGTCAGATTCTCCGTCGGCGTCTACATAAGGCTCGTCCTCCTCCGCGATGATTTCAATTTCCGATTCCTCATCCTCCTCTGTTTCCGAGGAAGAAGGTTCTTCCGGAACCGGGCTGGACGGTTCCGAGGAGGAGGTTTCAGGCAATGAGGAAGATACCGGCGCGGGAACGGGCGTCCATGCCTGCACCGCAGGAACAGCCGGCGCGGACGATTCCTGCACACAAGAGGAGGAAGCAGGCCCGGGCAGCGGTGCCTCTGAGGAAGAGCGAGAAGGTACCACCAGGGCATCGGAATCGTCATATTCCCTTGCGAGCTCGGTCATTGTATAGGAGTCCTTGCCGGAAGAAATATATCCGATGTCTTTGCCGTAGATATTGATGACCTGTCCGTTGGAACGTTTCAGCGACAGCGTAATCGGCAAACCCTTCAGCTCCCGCAGGACGTCCGCCGCCACGGTCGTTCTGGTTCCTGCGCTGACACGGATGCGGTCGCCGTAATCCGCATCCGCGATATCGTCAATCACATCTTCCCAGAAAGAGGACACTTTATAGTCATCATCGTCATCTGAAGCGTTCCGGATGACGCGAAAAGTGGCGTCATCCACAACGGATGTGGTAAACACCACATAATAGTAATCGCCATGCCGCTCGATGTCGGCAGAAAGGCGGCTGTCTGAATCATCATACGTTCTGCGCACATAATATTCCTTAGATCTGGAAAAATTGGACGGCAATGCGATAAACAGGGTAACCGGCGCGGCGGGCTGGCCGCCGCCCGACAATTCCGCGTCGAACTGCAAAGACGCGCTCTTGTTCGGTGTCTCCTGATACAGCGTGACCGAAAGGTCTGCGGCGGTGCTGGTTCCGTAAGACTGATCCGGCATTTTTCCGTTGCTCGAAAAAGAGTCCCCGTATTTGACAGATACAGCCACGTCGTGGATAGTAGAATCGGCGGTGATCGTCAAAGTCCTTCCGGTAACGAACTTGATCTTATAATTGGAGTTCGTCAGCGTCCCCTGCAAAATCGAATAAGTGCCAACCGCGTCGCCCGACACACGGGCCAGCGCTCCGCTCAGGGTATCCCCGGAAACCAGTGCATCCT
>JAEXAZ010000190.1 GCA_023394255.1 Bacillota bacterium
GCAAGATACAGCTTGTCCACATGCCCGGTCAGCGCCGCTGCCGCAAAAGCATTTTTCGCAATCAGCACCGCGCCCGTGGTATCCTTGTCCAGACGGTTAAGGATGCGGCAGGGCATTGATTTTCCCCACTCCGCACAGTGGGCCGCAAACACATTCGCCAGCGTCCCCTGCTGCTTTTGCTTGACCTGATGGCATGCCATCCCGGCAGGTTTGTTATAGACCATCAAATCCTCGTCTTCATAGAGAATGGGCACGTGCATGTCACTGTATAAAGATTCATTCTTCCGGTCATGCAGGGTAATGGAAACAAGATCCCCCGTATACACCGGGTCGATTGTGCGGATACGGACGCCGTTGCGTAAAATCCCGTCGGGAAACACCTTGAGCGACCGCACAAGCGTATAGGAGCATCCCGCGCCACCCCGCAGAAAGTGGAGCACTTTGCGCCCGTCATAAGCAGGCGGCACGACATAATCCAGCCGTCTCAAAACGGCAGGTCATCCTCTGAACCGATCTCTTCGCAGTCTTCCTCAGGCTCTTTCCCTGTCTCGTAGACATTGCCGTTATTGTTGCCGCAGTAGATCCCCTTTTTCGCCGGCGCCACTAAAAATCCAAGAATGATCCCGCTCAAAAAACAAACCATCGCTGTAAGAATCAGAGTACCCTTTTGCATTGTTTTTTCCGCCTTTCCTGTATATTGAGTGATACGCAAAAACGCAGCCGCATTTGCGGCTGCGTTATGTGTCTGCAAAGATTACTTATCCATTCCAAACCGCTTTTTGAATCTGTCGACACGGCCGCCCGAGTCAACCAGCTTCTGACGGCCGGTGAAGAAGGGATGGCATTTGGAGCAGATTTCAACGCGGATATTCTCTTTTGTAGAACGGGTGTGAATCACTTCACCGCAGGCGCAGGTGATTGTCGTTTCTTTGTAGTCCGGATGAATTCCCTGTTTCATTTCGTTTCACCTCTCTCTGGCATCGGTACTAGATACCATAAATGTAACATTTGAATTTTAACACAGTTCATTCGCAAAAGCAAGCTTTTTCTGAAATTCTGTCAAACCCCCAGCATTTTTTGGACATCCGCGCCGATTTTGGCCGCGCGGTCATTGATTTCCTCCAGATCGCTGCCGATCACGGAAAGATACAGCTTGATTTTGGGCTCTGTGCCGGACGGGCGGACAATCGCGCCGCAGCCGTTATCGAGATGATACTCCAGCACATTGGATTTGGGAAGAGGAATCGGCACCGTCCCCTCCCCGGTGACGGTCACTGACTTTTTGTAGTCGCTCACGCTGACCACTTCGCAGCCGGCGATTGCTTTGGGCGGGTTTTCGCGGAGACTGTCCATCATATCGGCCATCAGCTTCATCCCCTGCGCGCCCTCAAACTGGAAGTTCGAAACGCTCTCGCAGTAAAGGCCGAATTTCCCGTACAATGCGTTCAGCGCGTCAACAAGGCTCATACCCTTCGTTTTATACCAGGACGCCATTTCGACAATCAGCATCGAGCCTACCACCGCATCCTTGTCGCGGACATGCGTACCGGCCAGATAGCCGTAGCTTTCCTCAAATCCGAAAATAAAGCGCTCCGGATGCCCCTGTGATTCCATCCCGGCAATCTGTTCGCCGATATATTTGAAGCCGGTCAGCACATTGCGCACTTCCACTCCGTACGCCTTGCCGATGGCATCGGCCAGTTTTGTTGAAACAATCGTCTTGACGGCAACCGGGTCCCTGGGCATCGTTCCCTTTGCGATGCGGTTTGCGCAGATGTAATCCATCAGCAGCGCCCCGACCTGATTTCCGGTCAGAAGTCTGTATTCTTCCCCGGCTTTGACCGCAATCCCGACTCGGTCGCAGTCCGGATCGGTGGCAAGCAGCAGGTCCGCGCCGATTTTTTGGGAAAGCTCCAAGCCCTTGGCAAGCGCCTCTTTGATTTCCGGGTTCGGGAACGGGCAGGTCGGAAAATGCCCGTCCGGATATTCCTGCTCGGGCACCACTGTAATATCCGTTACGCCGATTTCTTTCAGCACCCGGCGGACAGGCTTATTCCCCGCGCCGTTGAGCGGAGAATAGACCAGCTTTAATCCCGCGCCGGCACAGATTCCGGGATTGACCTGCTGGGCAAGAACCGCGGCGACAAAACGGTCAACCAGGGCTTCTGAAATCCATTCGATTTTCCCGTCCCGGACCGCCTGATCAAAATCCGAACGGCGGATATCTTTAAAAATATCCAGCTGATTGATCTGCGCGAGAACGGCATCCGCGGCTGTTTCCGTCATCTGGCAGCCGTCCCCGCCATAGACCTTATAGCCGTTGTATTTCGCGGGGTTATGGGAAGCGGTCACCATAATTCCGGCATCGCAATGCAGTTCCCGGGTCGCGAAGGAAAGCGCGGGTACCGGCATCAGTTCCTTATATAAGAAGACCTGAATCCCGTTTGCCGCTAAAACACTTGCGGCTTCTTTGGAAAATACATCCGATTTAATCCGGCTGTCGTAGGAAATCGCAACCGACGGCCGGCTGTTTTTCCCATTGAGGTAATTGGCAAGCCCCTGTGTCGCGCGGCGGATGGTATAGATATTCATGCGGTTTGTGCCCGCGCCGATCACCCCGCGCAGCCCGGCGGTTCCGAATTCCAGATCACGGTAAAAGCGGTCAAAAATCTCGTCTTCCCTGCCTCTTATCTCGTTAAGTTCATCGGTAAGGTCGGGGTCGTCCATAGAGGTGGCCAGCCACCGTTCAAAAAGTGCTTTTGTATCCATTATATGCACCCTCCTTATTGAAAACTGATCCTGTTTATTATCTCCATGATAGCGTTTCGGCCGGTCAAAGTCAATCATATCGGCAGCGCATGAAAAAATCCGTGAAAACTGTACGGACAGGCTTATTATCTGCAAAAATCCGTGTTATAATATAAAACAATATGTGTGGGGGAGTAGTTTGCGCATTTTTGCGTGGCATGTCAACACGATGACCGAATGGTCTGGCCTGTCTGAAAGAACAAGACCCATGGATGCCCTTTTTGGGTATTCATGGGTCTTTTCATATGAATACAGGACATAATGTTAGATAGCTGCTTTTCGGCGGCTGGGCAGGAGGAATTTTATTGGGCACCGCTACACTTTTTCTGATCGCGTTGGGGCTTTCGATGGATGCTTTCGCCGTATCCGTTTCCAACGGTATGTGCTTTCGCAACTTCGGCATCAAACAAATCTTCGCGGCCGCGTTTTCATTCGGCCTGTTTCAGATGCTGATGCCGATGGTCGGCTATTTTGCAGGCCGCACTTTCAGCAATGCGATCAGCTTCCTCGACCATTGGATCGCGCTGATTCTGTTAGGCGCCATCGGCGGCAAGATGATTTATGACGGTATTTTGAAACTCCGGCACCCCGATTCCTGTCCCGCTCAGCGATGTTTTACCTTCCGTGTGCTGTTTTTGCAGGCAGTCGCCACGAGCATTGACGCGCTCGCCGTCGGCATCGGTTTTGCGGTCATGCAGGTCGCAATCCTTCAGGCAGCCGCCTTTGTCGGCGTCATCACGTTTCTGTGCTGTCTTGTCGGGGCTTTCCTCGGGCATCGGTTTGGCCTGGTGCTTGGGAAGCGCGCAGAGGTTCTGGGCGGCATCATTTTGGTCGCAATCGGGCTCAAAATTTTTATTGAGCATACCTTTGGCCTCTGATACGACCGACGATTGGGAGCGCGAATTGCATTTTGGGAATAATTGCGGTATAATTTTCCCATATCACAACGAGGGAATGATGGGAGTATGC
>JAEXAZ010000242.1 GCA_023394255.1 Bacillota bacterium
GATCAATCGGCAGATAACCATAACGCGGGGAAATGCTGAGGTAAGCGGGACGGATAATTTTCCCGGAATTACAGAGCTCTTCAATCCGATGCGCGCTCCAGCCCGCGATGCGGGAGATCGCAAAAATCGGGGTAAACAACTCGGTCGGCAGGTCCAGCATGCTGTAGACAAAGCCGCTGAAGAAATCGACATTGGCGGAAACGCCCTTATAGATGCGGCGCTCCTCCCCGATGATCTGGGGCGCCAGCCGCTCGACAAGCGAATACAGCCCGAACTCCTTATCCCGCCCTTTTTCTTCGGACAGGCTCTTGACGTAGTATTTGAACACATCGGCGCGCGGGTCGGACAGCGAGTAAACCGCATGGCCCATTCCATAGATCAGCCCCGCCTTGTCAAACGCTTCCTTGCGGAGAAGCTTCTTTAAGTAACATGCGACCGCTTCTTCATCCGACCAGTCGGAGACCGTCTTCTTCAAATCTTCAAACATCTGCACGACTTTGATGTTGGCTCCGCCGTGGCGCGGCCCTTTCAGCGAACCGATCGCAGCCGCCACCGCCGAATAGGTGTCCGTGCCCGAGGAGCTTACCACATGCGTGGTAAAGGTGGAGTTGTTGCCGCCGCCGTGTTCCGCGTGCAGAACAAGCGCCACATCCAGCACACGCGCCTCCAGCTTGGTGTACCTGCTGTCGGGGCGCAGAATATGCAGAATGTTTTCCGCCGTGGAAAGATGGGGCTGCGGCGCGTGAATAAACAGGCTTTTCCCCTCATGGTAATGGTTGTATGCCTGATAGCCGTAGACGGACAGCATGGGGAACAGCGCAATCAGCTGTAGGCACTGGCGGAGCACATTGGGGAGGGAGATGTCGTCGGCGCGGTCGTCGTAGGAATAGAGCGTCAGGACGCTGCGGGCCAGTGTATTCATCATGTCGCGGCTGGGGGCCTTCATAATGATATCGCGCACAAAGCTGGTGGGCAGCGAACGGTACCGCGTCAGCAGGGCGGTGAACTGGTCGAGCTGCCCCTGCGTGGGAAGCTTCCCAAACAGCAGTAAGTAGGTGGTTTCCTCAAAGCCAAACCGGTTTTCACGGATGAATCCGCCCACCAAGTCCTTGACGTCTACTCCGTGATAAAACAGGCGGCCCTCACAGGGAACCTCCGCCCCATTTTCATCCCGCTGGGTAGACTGAATCTCGGAAATTTCAGTCAGGCCGGTGAGAACGCCCTTTCCGTTGATGTCGCGCAGTCCGCGTTTGACATCGTACTTTTCATAAAGCGCTGGGTCAATCGCACTGCTTTTTCTGCAGAGCTCCGTAAGCTCCAGAATTTCCTGGGTTACTTCGGAAAACGGATTGAACGGCATGTACAACTCTCCTTTACTCATCTTTTATTTTGTAGAATAATTTATTATAGCAGATTGCAAATGAAAAAGAAATCAGATTCCATCGGAAAATAAGAAATCTATATTTTTGAATTTTAGGAAAATTCTGGGTTTGCTTCCAAAAAAGGCGTCAGGTATGCCCGGAACGCGGACGGCAGCGGATACTCCTCCCGGAGCTGTTCCGGTTTTGCCCAAATCAGCCCCGCCTGCATCGGGCTGCTCTCTGCAACCGTGACGCGCCATCCGGTCATCCGCCATTCCACATGTGTAAAAATATGCTTGGCGGTGCACAGCTCCTCGGCACGCAATGGCTCCAAATCAAACGAGCGGGCCTGCGCTACGGCCTGTTCGCGGGTAAGTATCCCCGGCGCGGAAGGCAGTTCCCACAGGCCTGCCAGCAGCCCTTTCCCTTTGCGCCTGCGGATCGCGAGGAGGTCGTCGCGCACCAGCAGCAGGATTGTATGCTGCTCGACGCGCCGCGGCTTTTTTGCGGATTTTACGGGCAGTTCCAGGGCAATCCCCCGTTTCTTCGCTTCGCACAGGCCTGCCAGAGGGCAGCGCTCGCAGCCGGGCGGCCCGTTAGGCACGCAAATCACGGCGCCAAGCTCCATCAGGCTTTGGTTAAACTCCCCGCAGCGCCCCGCCGGCATGACCGCGCGCAGCGTGTCCTCCGCGGCGCGTTTGGTTTTGGGGTCCGCGATATCATCGTAATTCGCAGTCAGGCGGGAAAGGACGCGCAGTACATTTCCGTCAACAGCGGGTACCGGCTTCCCGAAAGCAATGGAGGCGACCGCGCCCGCGGTGTAGCTGCCGATTCCGGGCAGCGTCAGCAAATCTTCATAGTTTTCAGGCAAGGCTCCACGAAAGCGCTCCATTACCCGCCGCGCGGCCTTTTGCAGATTGCGCGCGCGGTTATAGTAGCCGAGCCCCTCCCAAAGTTTGAGAAGCTGCTGCTCGGGCACTCCGGCAAGCGCGGACACATCCGGCAGAGCGTCCAAAAACCGGGTGAAATATCCCTTGACCGCCTCCACGCGGGTTTGCTGGAGCATAATTTCGGAGACCCAGATGCGGTAGGGGTCTTTGCCGGCGCGCCACGGCAGATCACGTTTTTCAGCCTCGTACCAGTTCAGCAGCGGCTCAATGATATCGGATAAGTTCATATTGTCCTCTTTTGATTGAAAAATTAGCAAGTCAGCCCTGCCTGCAGCAGTATACAAATTCTGCAAAAAGATCGGCGGAAGGCTTATCGGTTCGATACAGATACTCAGGATGCCACTGGACGCCCATCAGGAAGCGCTTTCCGGGATGGAACGCCGCTTCAATCAGGCCGTCCGGAGCGATGGCAGCCGGTTTGAGCGCCGCCGCCAGCGACTTGACCGCCTGATGATGGCAGCTGTTGACCTGTATCTTTTCACGCCCGGTGGCCGCGCGCAGCGGCGTGTCAGGCAGGATGGACACAGCGTGCGCCGGCTGATCGTAAGGCGGGCTCTGGTGGTGGTCCAGCGGGCTTTTCAGCTGCAGCTGCCGCGGCAAATCCTGATAGAGCGTCCCGCCGAGCGCCGCATTGAAAAACTGAAGGCCCCGGCAGATCCCGAGCGCGGGCTTATCCAGCCCGATCACCTCCCGCAGCAAAAGCAGTTCCAGCCTGTCCTTGTCCGGGCAGGATGTTCCGCAGAAAGCAAGCGGTTCTTCCCCATAAACGGAAGGGGCAACGTCCTGCCCGCCTGTAAAGAGGAAACCGTCCAGCTCAACGGCAAGGCGCAGAATGTCCTCCCTGCTTTTGGCCATCGGCAAAATTACGGGGATCCCGCCCGCACCCGCGATGCCGTCCAAATACCCCGGCAGCATCCAGATGCTGTCCCGTTCCTCATCAAACAGCGGGGTAACCCCAATTATCGGTTTTTTCATCTGCTTTTGCCCCCTTCCGAAGCCTAAGATTTTTTGATGTTATTTTCTATTATAGCACATAAATATGGCGCACGAAAATATAGCGAGAACCTATTTTCCGAATTTTATTTTCCTGATATCCGCCCGAGTTGACGCAAAATGCTTAACAGACTATAATAATGTGTAACAAGCAACGGGGGTGTGCCATGGCTGTTAAAAATGAGATTCTGGCCTATCTGGAGCAGCACAGAAATCGCTTTTGTTCCGGGGAGCTTCTCGCAAAAGAGCTGGGTGTTTCCCGCGCCGCAGTCTGGAAAGCGGTGGAGTCGCTGAAAAAATCCGGATACGGAATCGAAGCGGTCACCCATAAAGGATATCGAATCGCCGCAAATACCGACCTGCTGTCGGCCGAAAGCATCGCCCCGTTTTTAGAGGAGCCTTGCCGAAAGCTTAAAATTCAAACTTTTTCTTCGCTGGAATCCACCAACCTCACCGCCAGACAGCTGGCGCTTTCCGGAGCCGAGGAAGGGACCGTCATTTTAACTGAAGAACAAACGCTGGGGCGCGGGCGCCTTGGGCGTTCCTTTTTTTCCCCCGCCGGCGCGGGAATCTATCTGAGCGTTATTTTACGGCCTGATCTGAAGGCATCCGAAGCAGTGCTCATTACCACGGCGGCAGCAGTCGCGGTTTGCCGCGCGGTAAAAGAAGTCGCGGGCGCCGAAGCACAAATCAAATGGGTGAACGATATTTACCTGAATGGGCGCAAGATCTGCGGCATCCTGACCGAAGCGCTCACAGGATTTGAAAGCGGCTCTGTCGAATGCGTAATTTTGGGAATCGGAGTGAATTTCAGCCGGCCGGAAGGCGGTTTCCCGCCGGAACTTCGGGAGCAGGCCGGTTTTCTGTTTGCGGAGAAGCCGGACGGCATCACGCGCAGCAGGCTCGCCGGAGCCATCCTGAACCACGTTTATGCCCTATGCAATTCGGTGGAAAACCGTACATTTCTGGAAGAATACCGCCGGCGCTCCCTGATATTAGGAAGGGAGATTACGCTTTGCCGGTCCGGCAAAAAACAATCCGCGGTCGCCTGCGAAATCGATCATGACGGCGGGTTGCTTGTCCGTTATCCGGACGGCAGCATGGAAACGCTTCATTCAGGCGAAGTTTCCATACTGCTTTGACCGTACCCTAAAAAAGCCCGTCCGGATGGCATCCGGACGGGCTTTTTTCTTATCTTTGTCAGTCTTCCGATAATTTAATGGAAAGATACGACCTCACCAGAGCAACACTTTTGTCCCATCCAAGCACACTGCTGTTGAT
>JAEXAZ010000289.1 GCA_023394255.1 Bacillota bacterium
ATCGGTGAAAAATGCGTGCCAGAACGGCAGGTTTTCCAGCATATTCAGCCCCATCGGGATACCAATTTTGCCGCGTCTGCCGGCGACAGGCCGGAGCGCCTTTACCTTTTCAAGCTTGTAATGGAAAAGGTTCGGCAGTTCTTCCGCCGCGCCCCCGCCCAGCGGGCGGTCGCACCGGTTGCCGCTGATGAACCGCTTTCCGCCGCCGAAATCGTTGACGGTAAGGCTGCAATGGTTGCCGCAGAGCCCGCAGGTCGCCGATTTAGAGGTATGCTGAAAGTCTTTCAGCTCTTCCCTCGTCACAAGGGAGGAGTGGTCGAGCGCCAGCTCCTTCGCATAAAGCGCGGCCCCGTAAGCGCCCATCAGCCCCGAAATGTTCGGGCGGATAACGCTTCTGCCCAACTCCAGCTCGAAGCTTCGCAGAACGGCATCGTTGAGGAACGTTCCGCCCTGCACCACAATGTATCTGCCAAGCTCGTCGGGCGAAGACGCGCGGATCACCTTGTAAATCGCGTTTTTCACGACGGATATGGAAATCCCCGCCGAAATGTCGCGTACACCCGCGCCTTCCTTCTGCGCCTGCTTCACCGAGGAGTTCATAAATACCGTGCAGCGGGAGCCGAGATCAACCGGATACTTTGCAAACAGGCCGAGTTTTGCGAATTCCTCCACCTCATAGCCCATTGAGCGCGCGAAGGTGCCAATAAACGAACCGCAGCCGGAAGAACACGCCTCATTGAGCAGGATGCTGTCGATGGCGTTGCCGCGCACCCGGAAGCACTTGATGTCCTGGCCGCCGATGTCGAGGATAAAGTCCACCTTCGGATTAAAATACCGGGCCGCTTTAAAGTGCGCCATTGTTTCCACAAGCCCGGCGTCAATGGAAAACGCGTTTTTGATGAGGTCCTCGCCATAGCCGGTGGCGGCGCTGCCCCGGATTGCAATCCGGTCTTCGCAGATATCCAGCAGCTTTTCAAGCTGCTCCTTCACAATCTGCACGGGATTGCCCCTGTTCGCACTGTAAAAATCGTAAAGGATACGCCCGTCCTCCGCCATCAGCACCACCTTGGTCGTCGTGCTGCCGCAGTCAATGCCCAGGTAGGCATCCCCTCTGTACTGAAAAATATCGCGCCGCTCCACCGACGCTTTTGCGTGGCGGTTTACAAACGCCGCGTAATCGTCCGCGTTTTCAAAAAGCGGCGCCAGATGGCGGGAGGTCTGGACGGAACCGGCTGCCTGCCCGATTTTTTCCTCCAGTTCCTCAAAGGTCACCGGCCTGCCGGTCTTCTGCGCATAGAGCGCGGCGCCGAGCGCCACCGCGTAACGCCCCATCTCGGGGAACACGGCGTTTTCCGGCGACAGCTTCAGGGAGCGGACAAATTCCCGCTGAAGCCCCTTGAAGTAATAGAGCGGCCCGCCCAGAAACAGCACCTTCCCGGCGATTTTGCGCCCCTGGGCAAGGCCGGTGATCGTCTGGTCTACCACCGCTTTGAAAATCGACGCGGCAATATCCTCCTTGCGGGCGCCCTGATTGAGCAGCGGCTGAATGTCGCTTTTCGCAAACACACCGCAGCGGGAAGCGATGGTATAGCGCTTTGTGCTGGCAAGCGCGAGCGTGTCGAGCTGCTCCGTCGTCACGTCGAGCAGTGTCGCCATCTGGTCGATGAACGCTCCTGTGCCGCCCGCGCAGGAGCCGTTCATGCGCTCCTCCAAACCGCCGGTAAAAAAGATGATTTTTGCGTCTTCGCCGCCCAGCTCGATCACGGCGTCGGTATCCGGCGCCGTTGTCTTAATCATCTCACCGGTGGCAAAAACCTCCTGAATAAAATCGAGGCCCGCCGCTTTGGCAAGCCCAAGGCCCGCCGAACCCGAAAGCGCGACGGTAAACGGCTCCCCGCCCAATACGTCCCGCGCGAGCCGGATCAGCTCAAGCGTTTTGGGCCGGACACGGGAAAGATGCCGTTCGTATTGCTGATAAACCAGATCGCCGTCTCTAACGACGATGACTTTTACAGTTGTGGAACCGATATCGATTCCAACAGTCGTTCCCATTGGAATTCCCCCTTTATGCCAAGAAAGGCAGTGCAATCGCTTGGGCGCTCCCCCGACATCCCGGATAGAACTACCGGAAGTGCCCGTCATCTGTATAGGACAGATTGGTTTCATGTTTTTCCGGCACATTGGTCCTGACGCCCCATGAGAAGGGGAACAGCGACTACCGGATGCACCTATTTTAGCACTCTTTTCTGCTGCGGTCAATTTGGGAATTCTATTTCCTTTAAATTTTTACAAAATTTGTATACTTTTATGACTATAACGCCATTTTTGCCGGCCTTTCAGGATAGGAAGCTGCATTTTATCCGCTGAAAAACGCCGCGCGGAAATCCTGAATTTCCGCGCGGCGCTCCATGGCCGGCTCATGCCTGTTTTTTCTGTTTTGCAGCCTTAATCACTTTGAGCCGCGAGAATTCCTCACGGTCTTTCTCTTCCAGGGCATCTGTGATGAATTTTGCTGTTTCCTGATAACGGGGGATGACGATATTCTCCAGCGCGTTGGCGCGCCTTTGGGTCTTGCGGATAGCGTTGGCCAGCCGGTAGACACTGTTTTCCACCTCTGCAAGCAGGGCGGTGATCTTTTTCGCCTTTTGGAAACAGGCATATGCATAGTCAAAACGCGAATTTGTGCGTTCAAATCCGTAACACATTTTGAGTTTGCTTTCGGCAAGGCGGACATTGGGGATTTCCACCCCCATGACGCTGCGGTAGGTAATGGTAAGGCCGTCGTCTATGGGAATCGCGGCGGCGATGTCCTGCACCACGCCGAGCGTGATGTTCGCCTCCTGAAGCGCGTCGTAGGCTTCGCCGAATGTGCTGCTGATTTCCCCGCGCAACTGCTTTGCCTTGTCAATCAGCAGCATCATTTCGCGGATAAGGATGTTGCGCTTGCGGTCGAGCAGCTCAAAGCCCAGCGTGGAAAGCTGGAGCGATTTCTGTATCGCCAGCAGGCTCCCCTTTGTCGGCGTGATATTCAGTTCGTTTGCCAACCGTATCCCTCCTTCAGCGGATGCGCATTAAGCATGGAATTTTTCGGCGGCCGCCTGCGGGCGGTAATACTGTTCAAGCACCTTGTCTCCCACGCGGTCGAGCTCCTCGCGGGGCAGCAGCGAAAGCAGCAGCCAGCCGAGGTCAAGCGTTTCTTCAATCGAGCGGTTTTCCGTCGGCCCCTGGTTGACAAAATGCTTTTCAAACATCTTGCCGAATACCATAAACCGTTTATCCACATCGGACAGCTCTTCCTCGCCGATAACCGAGGCCAGCGCGCGTGCGTCCTGCACTCTCGCATAGGACGCGAACAGCTGGTTCGCACAGTCCTGATGGTCCGCGCGGGTAAAGCCCTCACCGATGCCGTCCTTCATCAGGCGGGAAAGGGAAGGCAGAACGGAAATCGACGGATAGACGCCTGTCTGGTCGAGTTGGCGGTCCAGCACGATCTGTCCCTCGGTGATGTAACCGGTGAGGTCGGGGACAGGGTGGGTGATGTCGTCATTGGGCATTGTCAGGATCGGCACCTGCGTAACAGAACCTGTGCTGCCCTCAATGATACCGGCACGCTCGTAAAGCGATGCCAGGTCGGAATAAAGGTAGCCCGGGAAGCCCTTTCTGCCCGGGATCTCGCCCTTGGAGGACGAGAATTCGCGCAGCGCCTCGCAGTAGGAGGTCACGTCGGTCATGATCACAAGCACATGCATATTGTGTTCAAACGCAAGGTATTCCGCGACGGTCAGCGCACAGCGGGGGGTCAGGATACGCTCGATAATGGGGTCGTTGGAAAGGTTGAGAAACATAACCACCTTTTCCATAACGCCCGCTTCCTCGAAGGAGCGCCTGAAATAATCGGCAACGTCGTTCTTTACGCCCATGGCGGCAAAGACGACGACAAATTTTTCATCGGTGCCGGAAAGGCGCGACTGGCGCACCATCTGGACAGCCAGCTTGTTATGGTTCATGCCGGAGCCGGAGAAGATCGGCAGCTTCTGGCCGCGGATCAGGGTAGCCAGCGCGTCGATGGTGGAAATGCCGGTGTTGATGTAGTTGCGCGGGTAGACGCGGGTAACCGGGTTCATTGGCTTGCCGTTGATGTCGGCGCTCTTCTCGCAGAAAATTTCGCCCAGCCCGTCGATAGGGCGGCCGGAACCGTTAAAGGTCCTGCCCAGCAGTTCCAGCGAAAGAGGCATCTCCATCGGGTGCCCGAGCAGAGTCGTGCGGGTATTGTCCAGCGCCATGCCGCGCGTTCCCTCGAACACCTGAATGACAACGCGCTCGCCTTCAATCTGAACCACGCGCCCGAAACGGGTTTCCCCCGTATTCAGCTTGAGCGACACCATTTCGTCAAACGCGACGCCGGTTACGCCCTGCAAAGCCACCAGAGGGCCATTGATTTCATTGAGTCCCACAAATTGGAGCATGGATCATGCCCTCCTTTCAGTATTGTTCGGCGAGCTGGTTGAGTTTGCCCAGCTTCTCGTCGATGTCCTTGTAATAGTTGTCGAACAGCGCAAGGTTGTCGTTCGGCACATCATATTTAACTTTAATCAGCGATTCGAACAGGCCGGTGGCAGTCAGCTCCGAAATCGGGACGCCCTTGCCCACGACTTCCCTGGCCTTGTCATAGAAGTAAAGGACAACCTGCATCATCTTCAGCTGTTTGGGCAGCGGCACATAGGTGTCGTCGCGGTGGTAGGCGTTCTGCTGCAGAATGCCCACGCGGATCACCTTGGCGACCTCGAGCACCAGCTTCTGGTCATCGGGCAGAACATCCGAACCGATCAGCTTGACAATTTCCATCAGCTTGCTTTCGTCAAGCAGAAGGTTGGAAATCTGCTGGCGGCATTTCATGAAATCGGGCGAGATGTTTTTGGAATACCACGGTGTCAGGTCATCCAGATATTCGGTATAGCTGGAGGTCCAGTTGATGGCGGGATAATGGCGCGCATAAGCAAGGCTCTTGTCCAGCGCCCAGAAGCAGCGCACAAACCGCTTGGTGTTCTGGGTGACCGGCTCGGAAAAGTCCGCGCCCTGCGGGGAAACCGCGCCGATGATGGTCACGGAGCCCTCGGTGCCGTTGAGGTTGTTCATATAACCCGCGCGCTCGTAAAATTGGGAGATACGCGACGGCAGATAGGCAGGGAAGCCCTCCTCCGCCGGCATTTCCTCCAGACGTCCAGAAATCTCGCGCAGCGCCTCCGCCCAGCGGGAGGTGGAATCCGCCATGACCGCCACGTGATAGCCCATGTCGCGGTAATATTCCGCAAGCGTGATACCGGTGTAGATGGAGGCCTCACGCGCCGCCACGGGCATGTTGGATGTGTTGGCGATCAGGACTGTGCGGTCGGTCAGGGGCTTGCCGGATTTCGGGTCGATCAGATCGCCGAACTCTTTGAGCACCTGCGTCATTTCGTTGCCGCGCTCACCGCAGCCGATATAGACGATGAGGTCCGCGTCGCTCCATTTTGCGAGCTGGTGCTGGGTCATCGTTTTTCCGGTTCCGAATCCCCCCGGCACCGCGGCGGTGCCGCCCTTGGCGATGGGGAACAGCGTGTCGATCACGCGCTGGCCGGTAATCAGCGGGCGCTCGATGGGCAGACGCTCCGCAACCGGGCGCGCCGAACGAATCGGCCATCTCTGTGCCAGCGAAAGGTTATGTTCCGTCCCGTTTTCGTCACGCAGCACGATAATCGTATCAAAAACCTTATAGTCGCCGTCGGCGGCAGCCGACACCACCTCGCCCGACAGCTCCGGGGGGACCATGGCGCGGTTCTCAATGACCGACGTCTCCTGCGTAACGGCGAAGATATCGCCGCCCTTCAGCCGGTCTCCCGCCTTGGCCCGTACAGCGGTCTTCCACCGCTTTTCCAGATCGAGAGACGGAATATCGCTGCCCTCCGGGATAAACGCGCCCGATTCTTTCGCGATTTCGCCCAGGGGGCGCTCAATGCCGTCAAAGATGTTGGAAAGGATGCCCGGGCCGAGCGTTGCGCAAAGCGGCCCGCCCGTGCCCGCTATCGGTTCGCCGGGACGCAGCCCTGTAGTGACCTCATAAACCTGTATGGTGGTATGGTCGTCGGAAATATTGATGACTTCTCCGATCAGGCGTTTTTCGCCCACGTAGACCATTTCCATCATCTGAAACCCGGTTGCGCCGCGTACGGTTACGACCGGGCCGTTAATTGAATAAACCTGATTCTTGTTCACTCCGTTCCGCCCCCCTTATTCAATGTGATACCCGGAATAATTGTAAATCCAGTTTTTCTGCAA
>JAEXAZ010000296.1 GCA_023394255.1 Bacillota bacterium
CTATAACAGTTTCCAGTCCGCCGGAATCAACCAGACGCTCCATCAGATCATGCTGAAGGTAACCGCGTCGGTCAGCGCGGTCATCCCAGTTTATACGGTGACCACCGATGTCACAACCAATCTGTGCATCGCGCAGACAATTATCGTGGGGAAGGTCCCCGAAGCCTATACGGATATCAACGGGGAAAAATCCGATCTTTTGGGACAGTTTAACGATTACGGCGCGCAGATTCCCGACTAAGAAAAGCATGGTTTACGGCGGAAAAATGTGGTACAATACCTGCATAGCAGATTGCTTTGCTGATTCTGCCCGCAGATCGTGCGGGCAGCTTATATGATCTTTCAGGAGGACGTTCATTCATGGATATGAAACAGGCGGAAAAACGCGCGGAGGAGCTGCGCAGACTGATAGAAAAGCATAATTACAGTTATTATGTCCTCGATAATCCCTCTATCTCCGACTATGAATACGACCGGTTGCTGCACGAGCTGATCGACCTTGAAGCGGGGTATCCGCAGCTTGCGCTGGAAAACTCGCCGACCCGCAGGGTCGGCGGCGCGGCGCTCAACAGCTTTGCGCCTGTGCGGCACGAGGTGCAGATGGGGTCGCTGCAGGATGTGTTTGACTTTTCGGAGCTGGAGGCGTTTGACAGCCGCGTGCGGGAGCGCGTAGACAAACCGGTTTATATTGTGGAGCCCAAAATCGACGGGCTTTCCGTTTCGCTCGAATATCGGGACGGCGCTTTTGTGCGCGGCTCGACACGCGGCGACGGCATCACCGGGGAGGATGTCTCCGAAAATCTCAAGACGGTGCGTTCGATTCCCATGACGCTTCAGGGAGGCAATCCCCCGGCATTTTTAGAGGTGCGGGGCGAGGTGTATATGCCCCGCTCCAGCTTTGAGAAGGTTGTCGCGCGGCAGCTTGAAAACGAGGAGGAACCCTTCAAAAACCCGCGCAATGCAGCGGCGGGTTCCCTGCGGCAGAAAGACAGCCGTGTCACCGCGTCCCGCGGGCTGGATATTTTTGTGTTCAATATCCAGCAGATCGACGGGGAGGCGCTTTCCGGCCACCGCCAGTCGCTGGAATATCTGAAAAGCCTGGGCTTCAAAGTGATCCCCTCCTTTAAGCCGTTTGAAAAAATCGGCGATGCCATCGCCGAAATCAAAACAATCGGGGAAAAGCGGTACGACTACCCGTTTGACATCGACGGCGCGGTCATCAAGGTGGACAGCTTTGCGGACAGGCGCCTGCTTGGCGCCACCGCGAAGTTTCCCCGCTGGGCGGTCGCTTTCAAATATCCGCCGGAAGAAAAGAGCACGAAGCTCTTGGAGATTGCGGTCCAGGTCGGCCGGACGGGCGCGCTGACGCCCACGGCGGTCTTTGAACCGATTACGCTCGCGGGTACGACGGTCAGCCGCGCGGTGCTGCACAATCAGGATTTTATCGATGAGAAAGGGATCTCGATCGGGGACACCGTTGTGGTACGCAAAGCCGGGGATATCATCCCGGAGGTTGTAGCGGTGGCCGAACATCAGCAGGGCGCTCCCGTTTACCGGATTCCGGAGATCTGTCCTTCCTGCGGAAGCCGAGCCGAGCGGGAGGAAGGCGAGGCCGCGCTCCGCTGCGTGAATCTGGCCTGCCCGGCACAGATCGCGAGAAATCTGGTGCACTTCGCCAGCCGTGACGCAATGGATATCGACGGGCTCGGCCCTGCTGTTGTGCACCAGCTTCTGGATACCGGGCTGATCCAGTCTCCGGCGGATCTGTATTCGCTGGCTCCGGAGCAGCTGAGCGGCCTGGAGCGCATGGGGGAGAAAAGCGCGCAGAATTTGCTGGACGCGCTGGAAAAATCGAAAAGCCGGGGCCTTTCAAGGCTGGTATACGCGCTTGGCATCCGCGGCATCGGGCAAAAGGCTTCGCAACTTTTGGCGCGCAGATTTCAGACCATGGATGCGCTCCTCGCGGCTCCTGCGGAAGAAATCGCGCGGATTGACGGCTATGGGGACATTATGGCGCAGAGCGCCGCGGATTTTTTCCGGCTGGAGCAGAACCGCCGGCTGATCGACCGGCTGCGCGCACTGGGGCTTTCCATGCGGTGCGGGGACGCGCCCATGGGGGACAGCCTTGCCGGCAAGACCTTTGTGCTGACGGGCACGCTGCCGACCCTTTCCCGCAGCGAGGCAAAGGAAAAAATTGAGGCGGCGGGCGGCAAGGTGAGCGGAAGCGTCTCGAAAAAAACGGACTATGTGGTGGCCGGTGAGGAAGCCGGCAGCAAGCTGGCCAAGGCGGAAGCCCTTGGCGTAACCGTCATCGGGGAAAGCGAACTTCTGGGATTGCTGAGCTAGAAACGATATAAAACCCGCCGGGGATGAAAGCCCGGCGGGCAATTTTTTGTTTTTCGAGTAAACGGGTCTGTTTGGTCAAAAATAGCAGCATGACGCGCAGTACATTTTTGTTTATGAACGATTTGCGAATACTGTAAAAAAAGGTGCACGCGGGGATTATTTTGTGCTATACTGTTTTTTGTAAAAAATAATGGGCATGTTTGCTAAAGAAGATTATTTTTATTTTCAGGGATGCGGAATCGGTCTTCCGAAGAAATCAATAGAAGGAGATTATTGAATGAGCGATCAGTTCCAAAGGATTCAGCTTTGTGACGGCGTGCATTTCAGCAGCGTCACCGATCCGAAATTTAAACATAACCGAATCACCGCCAACATGGTGTTGCCACTGAACCGTGATACGGTCACAAACCAGGCTGTGGTGCCGTTTGTGCTGCGCAAAGGCAGCCGGGCCTGCCCGGATTTTACCCGGTTAAACCGCAGGCTCTGCGAATTATACGGGGCGAACCTGTCCTGCGACGTTTCGAAATTTGGGGGATATCAGGTGCTGGAGCTGTCCATCTATGGGATAGACGACCGGTTTGCGCTGGACGGGCAGAGCATGACCGCGGCGTGCGCCCGGCTTCTGACAGAGGTCCTGCTTGACCCCAATATGGAGGGCGGGCTGTTCTCGGAGCGGGACGTCGAGCTGGAAAAGCAGCAGATAATCGATACCATCGAAAGCCTGATCAATGATAAGCGCGCTTATGCGATGAGCCGCTGCAAATCGATCATGTGCGAGGGGGAGACCCTCGCCGTTGAGAAATACGGCTATATTGAGGATGCGAAACGGATCACGGCACAGTCTGCTTCCGAAGCTTATCGGAACATCATGAAAACCGCGCAGGTGGAGCTGATCTTTGTCGGCTGCGGAACCCCGGAGATTGCCGCGGATATTTTTGCAAAGGCTTTCGGCGGCCTGCGGCGCAGCCCCGTCGCGGCGGAGCGCACTATAACCAGGCTCAGCGCCGATCATGTAAAGGAAACGACCGATGAGATGGATGTTGCGCAGTCCAAACTGGTCATGGGCTTCCGCACCGGGAAAATTACGAGCCGCCGCGAGTTCGGCGCGACACGCATGATGGTGGCCCTGTTTGGCGGAACGCCGAATTCCCGCCTGTTTACCTATGTGCGCGAAAAACTAAGCCTTTGCTACTACTGTGCCGCGCGGTTCGACCGGCTGACCGGCCTGATGTTTGTGGACAGCGGCGTGGAGAAGCGCAACAAGCAGAAGGCTTACGACGAGATTTTAAAACAATTGGACGTCCTGCGCGAGGGCGGCTTCAGCGATGAGGAAATCGTGGCTTCGCGCCTGATCATGCAGAATTCGCTGAAATCGGTCGGGGATTCGCTGGGCGCCATTGAGGAGTGGTATCTGACGCAGATTATGGGCGGCGAATGTTACTCGCCGTCCGATGAGACAGAACTGCTCGAGGAGATCACCCGCGAAGACATCATCGCCGCCGCGCGGCGGGTAACGCTCGATACCGTTTATTTTCTGACTGGAAAGGAGGCGGAGTAACGATGGAAAAACAAGTGATCAGATCTGCCCGGCTCGGGGAAGAAATGGTGAAAATCAGGCATGATTCCGGCCTTACAATGCTGCTGTGCCCGATGAAGGGCTACTCCACCGCCTATGCTACCTTTACAGCGAATGTAGGTTCTGTGGACACCGGCTTCCGCACGCAGGACGACAGCGATTTTATTGATGTGCCGGAAGGGATTGCCCATTTCCTGGAACACAAGATGTTTGAAAACCCGGACGGCGACGCCTTTGCGCTTTACGCAAAGACAGGCGCTTCCGCCAACGCGTTCACCTCTTTTGACAAAACCTCCTATCTGTTTGCCTGCACCGATAAATTTGAGGAATCCCTGTCCATTCTGCTTGATTTTGTGCGCCGCCCGTATTTCACAAAGGAGTCCGTCCAGAAAGAACAGGGGATCATCGGACAGGAAATCCGCATGTACGACGACAACGGCGACTGGAGGGTCCTGTTTAACCTTTTGGGCGCGCTGTATGAGAACCATCCGGTGAAAATCGATATTGCGGGAACGGTCGAATCGATCGCGAAGATCGACCATGAGCTGCTCTACCGCTGCTACCGGACCTTCTACAATCTGAACAATATGGTGCTCTGCGTAGCGGGCAACTTCGACGTGGAAGCCGTGCTCCGCGTGGCCGATCAGGTACTCAAGCCGGACGAAAAGCCGGTTGTGATCGAACGGAAGGAATTCCCCGATGCGGGGACGGTCGCCAAAAAGCTTGTGGAACAAAAGCTCTCGGTCGCCGCGCCGCTGTTCAACCTCGGGTTTAAATGCAAATCGGAAGGCGTGTCGGAAAACCTGAAAAATCAGGTGCTCGACGAGATCCTCTGTGAGCTGATCGCGGGCGAGATGACGCCGCTGTACCGCAGGATGTATGACGCCGGCATCATTAACGCCACGTTTGATACGGAAATCATGGCGGGGCGCGACTATATGTGCGCCATTTTTTCCGGGGAAAGCCGGGAGCCGAAACGCGTTGCGGATGAAATCCGCGCCGAAATCCTCCGGATGCGCGGCGAGGGAATCGATCGGGAAACCTTTGAACTGGCGCGCCGCGCGATCTATGGGCGGTATGTCGGCATGTATGCCCGCACGGAATCGGTCGCGGGCCTGATGACGGCTACCTATTTTGCCGGAGTGGACGATATCTATTCGCTGCTCGACATTGTGGCGGATGCAACGCCGGAACAGCTTGCCGGCAGACTGGAATTGGATTTTGACCCGGAAAAATCAGCGCTTTCGGTGATTCATCCGATTGACGGGGAGGAAACCGAAAAATGAACCAGACAGTTTCGTTCCCGGGACTTGGAATCGGTGCGTTTACCATTAACCGGGTGGCCTTTTCGGTGTTCGGCCATCCGATCTACTGGTACGGCATCATCATCGCGCTGGCGTTTTTATTGGGGATCCTCTATATTGTAAAACGCGCGCACATCTTCGGCCTCGACTCCGACCGCGTGATGGATGTGGTCCTGGGCGCGGTGATCGGCGGAATCATCGGCGCGCGCGCCTATTATGTCATTTTCTCCTGGGAGCAGTACCGGGACAACCTTGCCGATGTGATCAAAATTTGGGAAGGCGGCATCGCCATCTACGGCGGAGTCATCGGCGGATTTCTGGCGGGAGCTTTGATGTGCAGAATCCGTAAGGTGCGGTTTATCCCGATGGCGGATTTGGCGGTGGGCGGTTTGATTCTGGGGCAGTCCATCGGCCGCTGGGGCAACTTTATCAATGTGGAGGCATTCGGCTCCAATACCAGCCTGCCGTGGGGCATGGCAAGCCCCTCCATCGCCGAATACCTGACGCGCCATCAGGCGGCTCTTGCCGCCCAGGGCGTTGCGGTTGACCCGGCATTGCCGGTGCATCCCACTTTTTTTTACGAGTCGGTGTGGTGCCTGATCGGGTTTCTCCTGATTGCGTTTGCGGCCAGACGCCGCCGCTTTGACGGGGAACTGACACTGCTGTACGCGGCATGGTACGGCGCCGGGCGCGCCGTCATAGAAGGCCTGCGCACCGACAGCCTCATGTGGGGCAGCGTGCGGGTCTCCCAGGCGCTTGCCGTCATACTGGTCATCGCTTCGATTGCAGTCTGGCTGCTGATCCGTTCAAAGATCAAAAAAACGGGGGATCAGGAATACTTAAAGCTTTATGTGGACACCGCGGAAGGGCAGGCCGTTTTGAACGGAACATTCTATCAGAAGCCTGCGGAGGAAAAGCAGCCTTCGGATGGGGAAACCCTGCCAATGGAACAGCAGGAAAGTGCGACTCCCTCAGAGGAAGAACAAACGACAGATAAGACCGAAGGAGAGAATGATCAAGATGAAAGCAACGCTGATTGATGGGAAAGCGGTGTCCGCGTCTTTGCGGGAAGCAATGAAAGCCGAAGTGGAGGAACTGGCGGAACAGGGCATTACCCCCGGGCTGGCGGTGGTTTTGGTGGGAGACGATCCGGCTTCACAGGTTTATGTGCGCAATAAGGAAAAGAGCTGTGAAGAGCTTGGCATCTACTCCGAAAAGTACGAGCTGCCCGCCGCCACGACGCAGCGCGAACTGCTGGATCTGGTGGAAACGCTGAATAAAAAACCGGATATTGACGGAATTCTCGTACAGCTTCCGCTGCCGGACCATCTCGATTCCAATGCGGTCATTGGGGCAATCTCTCCTGATAAGGACGTGGATGCGTTCCACGCCTCCAACGTCGGCAGAATCATGCTCGGGGATTATCGGTTTCTGCCCTGCACACCCGCCGGGATTATGGAACTGATCCATTCCACCGGCATCGAAGTGGAAGGCAAAGAGTGTGTGGTAGTCGGCCGCAGCAACATCGTCGGCAAACCGATGGCGATGCTGCTCCTGCATGAAAACGGAACGGTTACGGTCTGCCATTCCAGAACAAAGAATCTGGCGGAAGTAACCCGCCGCGCGGATATCCTGGTTGCCGCCGTCGGCAAAGCGAACTTTATCACGGCGGAAATGGTAAAAGAGGGCGCGGTGGTCATCGATGTCGGCATGAACCGCGACGAAAACGGTAAGCTCTGCGGCGATGTGGACTTTGAGGCGGTCGGGGAGATTGCGGGGGCGATTACCCCGGTACCCGGCGGCGTCGGCCCGATGACGATTACCATGCTGCTGAAAAATACCATTACGGCGGCAAAAAAGCAGTAAAATGCCCCGAGCCCGCTTGACAGGGCTTATCCGCTGTGTTAAAATAATCTATGCCGCATGTTCCGGGCTATAAGTGCGCGCAGGCGACGCCTTGTAACAGCGAGACTTATGAAATGAGGATACAAAATGTACGCAGTAATTTGTACAGGCGGAAAACAATATCGTGTTTCCGAAGGCGATGTTGTTTATATCGAGAAGCTCGATGCCGAAGTCGACTCCACCGTGGATTTCGATCAGGTTCTCGTTGTCGGCAAGGATGACGGAATCGTGACCGGCGCCCCGACTGTTTCGGGCGCTA
>JAEXAZ010000321.1 GCA_023394255.1 Bacillota bacterium
ACCTGCGGGATGGCGGGGACGTATCTCTTGACGCCCGTTTCATCCTCCAGACAGTAAACATCGTTGGCGCCCGTGGATTCCACATCAAAGATGTTGCCGTAATCCGCCCCGGTGTCCGCGTCCACTACCCGGCAGCCGATCAGGTCCTGCACAAAATATTCCCCTTCCGCCAGCTCCGCGTCGTCACGGCTGATACAGAGGATCTTGTTCCGCAGAAGGACGGCCTGTTCCACGGTATCCACGCCTTCGATTTTGAGCACCACAACATTTTTCTGGACACGGGAACTCAAAACCCGGACGGGCGTTTCGCCTTTGTCCAGATAAAGGGTCTCAAAATCCAGCAGGAAGTCAGGCGTATCGCACCATGGCTGAACGCGCACCTCCCCCTTGATCCCCTGGGTAGTGACTATTTTACCGCATTCCAAAAACTGCTTTTTCATCGCTATCTCCTTGCCCTGCAAGCTTTTTTGCCCGAAAGCACAGTGTTTAAAAGCAGGGAGGCTTTCGCCTCCCTGCTTTTAGTCGATTTCAACGGCAACCTTCATTTCGGCTTTATTCGCTGCCGCACGGACAACAGTGCGGATTGCTTTGGCGATCCTGCCCTGCTTTCCGATGACACGTCCCATGTCGTCGGGGGCGACATGAAGGTGGTAAACAACCAGGCCTTCCTCGTTGGGCTCGTCAACAGTTACGTGAACAGCGTCCTTTTCCTCCACGAGGTCTCGTGCTATGGTAACGATCAGCTTATCCAAAACGATTACCTCCACGTCCATATTAGAGCACGCCTTCGATTTTCAGCAGCGCCTTAACGGTATCGGTAGGCTGAGCGCCGTTCGAAAGCCATTTCTTCGCCTTTTCAGCGTCCACTTTGATCATGGAAGGGTCCTTGGTCGGATCGTAGGAACCAATCTCCTCGATAAACCTGCCGTCTCTGGGATAACGGGAGTCAGCAACCACGATACGGTAATAAGGAGCTTTCTTCGCACCCATTCTTCTCAATCTGATTTTAACAGCCATGTATGTCACCTCCTATAAAATTTGCAAACTTTCGTCTGAACATTTATTCAACCGGAAACCCGGGTGAAATCAATTAAAAGGGCATTCCGGGCATTCCTCCGGGCGGCATGCCGCCCATCCCTCCAAGCGGGAGGCGGCGGCGTTTTCCGCCTTTCTTGCCGGAAACGGAACGGAACAGTTTTTGAATCTGCTCGTTTTGCTTGAGCAGGCGGTTCACATCGGAGACCTCCGCACCGCTGCCCGCCGCAATCCTGCGCTTTCTCGCCGGGTTAATAAGCGCGGGCCTGGCGCGTTCGGCCGGTGTCATCGAAAGAATGATCGCCTCCACGCGGCGCATCTCACGCTCGCCCTTTTCAGCGTCCTCCTCTTTGAGCTTGCCCGAAACGCCCGGGATCATATTCATCACGCTGGAAAGCGGGCCCATCTTTTTAATCTGCCGCATCTGGGCGAGCATATCGTTGAAGTCGAAGGAATTTTCCTTCATTTTCTGTGCCATATCCATGGCCTGTTTGGCGTCGAAATCCTGCTGCGCTTTTTCAATCAGCGTCAGCACATCGCCCATGCCCAGAATACGGGAAGCCATCCGATCCGGGTAAAACGGTTCCAGATCTTCGAGCTTTTCTCCCATGCCGGCAAACTTAATGGGTTTTCCCGTTACCGCGCGGACCGACAGCGCGGCGCCGCCGCGGGTATCGCCGTCCAGCTTTGTGAGAATGACGCCGTCAATTCCAAGCGCCTCATTGAATTTGGAGGCCACATTGACCGCGTCCTGACCGACCATCGCATCGATGACCAGCAGGATTTCCTGCGGGGCAACCTCTTCTTTGATCGATTGGAGTTCGCCCATCAGGGTTTCGTCGATATGCAGGCGTCCGGCCGTATCCAGAATGACCACGTCGTTGCCGTGATCCTTCGCGTGGGCAACCGCTTTGCGCGCAATCTCCACAGGATTGCCCTGCCCCATCTCAAAGACGGGCGCCCCCGCCTTTGCGCCGACGATCTGGAGCTGCTCAATCGCAGCCGGGCGGTACACGTCGCACGCCGCGAGCAGCGGGCGCTTCCCCTGATTTTTAAAATGCAGCGCCAGCTTGGCGGAATGGGTCGTCTTACCGGAACCCTGCAGGCCGCACATCATGATAACCGTCGGCGGGCGGCTTGCGAAATTGACGCGCGCATTGGTTTCGCCCATCAGCGCGGTCAGCTCGTCGTTGACAATTTTAATGACCATCTGGGCGGGCGTCAGGCTTTCAAGCACCTCGTTGCCCACCGCTTTTTCCGTCACTTTGGCAACGAATTCTTTCGCCACCTTATAGTTGACATCCGCCTCCAAAAGCGCAAGGCGAACCTCGCGCATTGCTTCCTTAATGTCTGCCTCCTTGAGCTTTCCCTTGTTCCGCATCTTCTTGAAAACAGCGGAAAGCTTATCGGAAAGTCCTTCAAACGCCATGGGGTCCACCACCTTTCCCGTTGGGCACTGTATGTAAGATCAATCTTATTCGTTAAGGCTGCCGGCAATCCGGATGATGTTTTCCGCGCGCTGGGATACTTCGCGCGAAATGCCGACCCTTCCCCCGGACTCCTGGATAAAGCGCGCGTCGCCGATAATCTGGTCCAGCCCGTCCTGTATTCTGCGGAATCTTTTCGCAAGGCCCAGGCGCGCCTCCAGATCCAGCAATACTCCTTCGGCACGTTTAATGGAAT
>JAEXAZ010000262.1 GCA_023394255.1 Bacillota bacterium
GCTCCGAGAATTGCAAATGCGAGTCCGAGATTAGCCATAAGATTAGCCATTATGAATGTCCTCCTTGAATTTGTAATATTTGGTATGGGGTGCGAACGGCTGGAATTTACGGCCTCCGCCCTCATAAAACTTACCAAAAAATTCTACATATTGTAAGCGGTTGCAGTGCACATAAGCGCCCAGCAGGTTGATGCCAAGGTTCAGACTGTGTCCGAACAGGAATACAACAATAAACAGGATTGCGCCGATGACGCCGCCTCCGGCCATGGAGCCCATCTGGTTGATCACCGAGCCGATAACGCCTGTTGCAAGCCCGAGGGCGAGCAGACGGGAATAGGAAAGCACATCCCCCAGATAGCCGGTTACGTTATAAAGTTCATACACGCCCTGCGCAAAGCGCACCAGCGGATTTCTGGAATCCCCGTTGGTAAGCACAATCCCGATTGCGCCGATCACGGCAATCCATCCGAAAACAGAGCCGGTCTGGGCGGAAAGCATGAACTTGAGCTGCAGGATGCTGACGACCATTTCCGTAGAAAGGCCAAACAGGATGCCTCCGCCCACGAGCATATACCAGAAAACCACTTTGGATAACGCATCCATGTAGCGCTTGGCTTTCAGATGCTGATAAAGCTGGATTCCCAGGCCGGTAAACAGGTGAATGACGCCGACCGCCATACAGAAGACCAGCATGCGCATCGGGTCGTCCAGGGGAGTGAACCACAGCGGGGGAATAATCACCTCATGCCCGAAGAAGGTTTTCGAGACAACAGTGACCACGTCGCCGAAATAACTGCTGAATACAATGCCCCAGACCGCAGTTGAAATGCCGCAATAGCAGAACATGCGCATCGTATTGCGCAGCCCGGCGTCCATGTTTTTAAACTTGACCAGAAGCACTCCGGTTGCAATTGCGAGCATCGCGCCGTAGGCGAAGTCGGAAAGCATCAGCCCGAACAGGAAGTAATAGAAAATCGCCATGATCGGGGTGGGGTCTATTTCCCCCTTCCCGGGCAGGCTGTAGGATTCCACAATGCCTTCCACGGTCTGTGCCATGTAATTATTTTTCAGCAAAGTAGGGGTGTCGTCTTCTTCCGAAGGCGTCTCAAATTCAATGGAAATATCAAATTTCCCGCTCAGCTCCGCTTCCAGAACGGCACAATCCCTCTGCGGGATATAACCGGAAAGCAGGAAGGTGCAGCGGGATTGGGCAAGCCGCCCGATGGCGTCATATTTTTCAGAACGTGTGCCGAAATAATCCACCATAAATCGCAGGGAGTCGCGCATGCCCGCCAGACCCCGGATTTCCTTTTCGGCGGCGGCAATCACTTTTTCCGCTTCCGCCTGGGATTGTTCGAGCATGGTTTTACGTTCAGCGGGGGGCTCCTTTGCGGGGGACGCGGGGCGGACAAATCCCATCGCGCGCAGCGCTTCCTCCACGGCGGGGGTGTCGGCCCGCGGGCAGACAACCATGATGCAGGCCTGCTCTTTGCTCTGGCTGATCAGGTCCACATGGACCGCCGATATCTCGGGCGCGTGTTCCGCCAGTTGCGTATAAACTGCTTCCAGCGTCTGTTCGTCCGGCAGGGAACCGATAAAAGCCGCGGTTGCGCGGGTGCCTGTGAATCTCAGGGAGAGATCCAGCCCGAGCCAGGGTGTTAAAGCGTCGAGCTGAGCCTGCAGCTTCAAAATTTCCGCTTTATTTTCCGCCACTTTTTTGTTCAGGGATACCAGCAGATTGGCTATGCGCATAATTTCGTCCCGCTCGTTGCTGAACGCCTCATAATCCTGAACAGAAAGGGGCGCCTGCCCGGCGAACATATCAAGCATCGAAGTCTTGAGCGGTTCATAAATGTCCAGCACTTCAAGTGCCTGGCTGGCAATCGCGGCATTTTTTTCAAACTGCGCTTTTGCCTGGGAAGTGTCTGCCTTCGTAAATACACTGTCCTGCGGGGAAATATCGGTGATTTCCACCACACCCCGACGCTGCAGGGTTTCTAAAATCTGTTTGCGGTTTTTCTTCAGTGCGCATATGCTGATGCGCTGCATCTGCAGCACCGCCATAGTACGGATGCCTCCTTTTACATAGGATGGAGATTGCCAACAGGCTGATCCTGTTAGCTGTTAAATCAGCTCAGACAGGATCAGCCTTGCGGCATCGGCCTCTCTGCCGCCGGCTTTGACATGCAGCGCGGCAATTTCCTGCTTTGCGGTTTCCAGCGCTTCACTTTGCATTTTTTCGCTCTGGACCTGCGCTGCTTTTAGAGCTTCCGCGGCATGAATCTTGGCGTCGGCCGTCATCCGGACAATGGTTTCCCTGGCGTCTGTTTTTGCCTTTGCCAATAGGACGTCACGTTTTGAAGCAGCCATTTTTTCAGTTTGCTCTGCCGCCAATTCGGCCTGTCGGATTGTTTCAATTGTTTTTTGCTCCATTTTCTCACCACCCATTTGTCTCAATTTGCGAAGATTGTCGCATTTTACATAGCCTTGCAATAAGAAATTGTATAACAATTAGGTTTATTGTACAACATTTTTATGGTACAATCAATATAAAAAATTTCATTTTTCAACAGATAAATAATAAAATATTATTGTTAATCAAAAAACTATCGGAAAATATGCTCCGCCAGTCGACAAAACCCCTTTTAATTTTACAATTTTTCCTTAAAATTGACTGAATTTGTGTTAAAAACAATATCACGGCATAATAAGAATGATAATTTATTATAGCTGAAATTCTGCCGGCGGGGCGTACCCCGCCGCGGGCAGCTATCTTGCATTTTTATGGAAAATAAGTTAGAATCGACCTATATATAATAGGAAAGACAGGAACAGATTTCCGGAGGGAGGAGCAAATGTTGCAGTTCAAGCGTACCGCAAGAATCTGTTTTTTGATGATTCTGTTGCTGCTTGCCGCTCTGGCGGGGGGCATCCCGGTGTTTGCCGCCGAGAATCTTTCCATGGTTTATGGAGATCCGGTTCCGCCTCTTCCGGAGAACATAGAAAGCTGGGATAAGGAACCCGGAGATAAGCCCAATGCTGAAACTTATACTTATACCCTCTCTGACGGCACGACGGGAAAACTCATTGTCAGCCCCCGCCCGATTACCGTAACCCCCGACTCCAAGACAAAAAAGGTTGGGGAAGCCGACCCGGTATTGACCTATCAGATTACATCCGTCACACCCGATGAG
>JAEXAZ010000141.1 GCA_023394255.1 Bacillota bacterium
GTGCGCACCGGCAAAACCAACATCGTCTGTGAAGTGCTCAACGACGGTGTCATTTCGGACCGCAAGGGCGTCAACGTGCCGGGCGTGCGCCTGTCCATGCCGTATATCAGCGAAAAAGACCGCGCGGACATTATTTTCGGCGTGCAGGCCGGATTTGATTTCATCGCCGCTTCGTTTACACGCTGCGCCAACGATATTTTAGAAATCCGTAAGCTGTTGGAAGAACAGGGAAACCATACGATCCGCATTATCGCAAAAATCGAAAACGCCGAAGGTGTGGCCAATATTGATGAAATTCTGCGCGTATCCGACGGCATTATGGTGGCGCGCGGAGACATGGGCGTGGAAGTGCCGTTTGAAGATGTGCCGGTCCTGCAGAAGCTGCTGATTAAAAAATGCTGCGCGGCCGGTAAAATGGTGATCACCGCTACCCAGATGCTGGAAAGCATGATCCACAAACCCCGCCCCACAAGGGCCGAAACCGCGGACGTCGCAAACGCGATTTATGACGGCACCAGCGCGGTCATGCTCTCGGGCGAAACCGCAGCCGGCGATTACCCTGTGGATGCTGTAAAAACGATGGCGCAGATTGCGGAACGCACCGAGCGGGATATTAATTATCGCCGCCGTTTTCTGGAGCGCTCCGATGACAGCACGCCGGACGTCACCAGCGCCATTTCGCACGCTACCTGTACCACCGCATACGATATCGGCGCATCCGCCATTATAACCGTCACCTGGTCGGGCAGCACCGCCCGGATGATTTCCAAATACCGCCCCGACATTCCCATTATCGCCTGCGCGCATAATGATTCCACCTATTATCAGCTTGCGCTGTCCTGGGGCGTTATCCCGCTGAGAGCGGAGATTAAGGATAATACCGACGACCTGTTTCTTCATGCCGTGCAGCGGGCAAAGGAAGCCGGCTACGTGGAGGACGGCAATATTGTGGTGATCACAGCCGGGGTACCGTTGGGCATCCACGGCACCACCAATCTGCTGAAAGTGCATGTGGTAGGCAATATTCTCGTGACCGGGCAGGGCGTCAACAAAAAGTCCGCTGTGGGCCGGGTCTGCGTGGCTCAGACAGAAGCGGAAGCGCTGAAGAATTTTGAGGACGGTGATATCCTCGTGATTCCCCAGACCTCCAACAACCTGCTTCCGATCCTGAAAAAAGCGTCCGGCATCGTCACCGAAAGCGCCGGCATGAATTCCCATGCCGCCATTGTCGGGATGACGCTGGATATCCCCGTGATCGTTGCGGTGGAAAACGCAACGCAGATCCTAAAGTCTTCCACCGTAGTGGAAATCGACGCTTCCACCGGAACCGTCAGCAACTGCAAAGCAGAATAACTCTATTCTATGGATACAATGCCCTTGGGGCGATGTAGATAAATTTTCAGAGTTTACATTAAAAGGAGCCTGCTTATGAAACATACTCACCTTTTTTCGCGTATTACTGCGTTTATGATGGCGATGGTCCTGTTGCTGTCGTTTGCCGCCTGCGGCGATAACAGCGCTTCACCGGACACATCCTCCCAGGCATCATCCTCCGGGAGCGAAATTCCGGCGTTTATTAACCCCCTTCCTGATGTTGATTTAAATACGATCGCGAAACCGGAACTGCCCAGCGCGGAGGTCCTCGAAAAACTAAACACGGCCTATAACCAGAATAACGACGTGGTCGGCTGGCTGAGGCTGCCCAACACCGAAATAGATAATGAAGTTTTGCAGGGCGCCGATAATAATGTTTACCTCCGCAGTGATATTACAAAAGGTTACAACTGGTACGGATGCTACTATGCGGACTATGAGTGCCTGTTTGGCGACCGAAATTCGATCTCCAAGGACATCATTATTTACGGGCACAGCATGAACGACGACCCCAACAGCACAAAGTTCTCGCAGCTCAAAAAATATCTGGACCCCGAATTTGCGAAGAACAATCCCTATTTCTATCTCTCCACTCCGGAGGATAATCTGGTATACAAGATTTTTTCCGTTATGTATACCGACACCAACCTCGCCTATATCCATCCCAACCTCAAGGGCAATGAGTTCATGAAGCTGGTGACAGAACTGAAAGACCGTTCCCAGTTTGATTTTGACGTCGATGTCAATTCCTCCGACAAGCTCCTCACCCTTTCCACCTGCACCTATATTTACGGAAACCGCGAGGACCAGCGCTTTGTTCTGGTCGGGCGTCTGCTGCGTCCCGGCGAAGAAATGGAACCGACCGTGAAGCTTGAGAAAAATGCGGACGTGAAACCGCCTCAGTTCAAATAACGGTTTCAGAAAAATGAATCGAAAAGGAATCCGGCAGGGAACAGATTCCCCGCCGGATTCCTTATTGTTTTTGCCGGGACTTCTTTTTTTGTATGCGTATGCTTTGTGTTCAGCGATCGCGCGGTTCGGGCCGGAACAGTAGAGAAATGCACCAGATTGCGCCGAGCGCAACCAGCGTGTAGATCACACGGCTGAGGATACTCCCCTGCCCGCCAAAAAGCCAAGCTACTGCATCGAGCTGGAAAATGCCGATGAGACCCCAATTGAGTCCCCCAATGATGGTAAGAAGCAATGCAATTTTATCAATCAAGACCTATTCCTCCTTGCTTATCGGCTGATACACAGTTAGTATGGGAGAAAATAAACGATTTATGCAGCGAATTTTGGGTTGCCTATCCAGAGGAGGGTCCGGAAAAACCGTAATCCCAACAGGGACTGCATCACATTGGGAGGATGTAAACTGCCATATCCTGTCAATTTCCGCTCTGTTCAGCACCCTCCCTGTTTGGAGTGGCCTGCCATCCAGAAAGATCACTCCCCTGCCGGGCGGAGGCGGCAGCGTGACCGCAAGCGATTCGATCTTTTCCATTCCCAGCCCCCGCTCAATCTCCTGCGCGCTCCATCTGCGAAAACTGCCGGTTTTCATATTGATCATTTCCTGCGCTGATACCCTCGCAGCACAAAACAGCACCAGCCCCATTGCCACCAAAACAGCGAGTGTTTTCTGTTCCATCCGCAAACCCTTCTCCCCCAATTTTTGATTGTCTGATTCAGTTGAGTTTAGTATCCCACCGTCTCAGAAAATCATGCTTGTAATTTTTGCACGGATGTGGCAAAATAAAATTGTTTATTTTTTGTATTTTTAAAAAAGGAATGAGAATAAAATGAGTCATCAAACGGTCGTGGTCTTGGATTTCGGAGGCCAGTACAATCAGTTGATTGCGCGCCGCGTTCGCGAATGTTCCGTTTACTGTGAAGTACTTCCCTATAAAACACCGCTTGCGGAAATTCTGGCAAAAAAGCCGATCGGCATTATTTTTACCGGAGGCCCGAACAGCGTCTATCTCAATGATTCCCCGCATGTCGACCCCGCGGTCTTTGAGCAGGGGATTCCGGTGCTCGGCATCTGCTACGGCAGCCAGCTGATGGCGCACAATCTGGGGGGCCGGGTCACCGCTGCCGAAGAGGACACCGCGCGGGAGTACGGCAAAACCAAAACTTATTTTGATACTTCCTGCAAGCTGTTCCAGGGTCTTCCGGCGGAAGGCATCACCTGGATGAGCCATGGGGATTACATGGAGAAGGTACCCGACGGGTTTTCGCTTGCAGCTCATTCCGATGCCTGCCCCAACGTGGCCATCTGCGACGAGAGCCGGGGTTTTTACGGCGTTCAGTACCACCGCGAAGTGAACCATACCCAGCACGGCATTGATATGATCCATAACTTTCTTTATCTGGTATGCGGCGCCAAAGGCGACTGGACGATGGGCGACTATGCCCGCAACACGATTGATGGTTTACGCAAAAAAGTGGGGGACGGTAAAGTCCTGCTGGCGCTTTCAGGCGGTGTGGACAGTTCCGTAGCCGCCGCACTGCTCTCCAGGGCGGTGGGGGACCAGCTCACCTGCATCTTTGTTGATCACGGGCTGATGCGCAAAAATGAGGGCGACGAAGTGGAAACGGCTTTTAAAGGCCGCTCGCTCAATTTTGTCCGCGTCAACGCGGGCGAACGGTTTCTCGGGAAGCTGGCGGGCGTCAGTGAACCGGAGAAAAAGCGCAAAATCATCGGTGAAGAGTTTATCCGCGTATTTGAGGAAGAGGCGAAAAAAATCGGCCAGGTGGATTTTCTTGCCCAAGGTACGATTTACCCTGATATTATTGAGTCCGGCAAGGGTGACGCCGCGGTAATCAAAAGCCACCACAATGTAGGCGGTCTTCCGGATTATGTGGATTTTAAAGAAATCGTCGAGCCGCTGCGGCTGCTCTTCAAAGATGAAACCCGTGCATTGGGGCGTGAGCTGGGCCTGCCCGATTACCTTGTAAACCGTCAGCCGTTCCCGGGTCCCGGTCTTGCAATCCGTATCATCGGCGAAATCACCCCCGAAAAGGTGGCAACCCTCCAGGACGCCGACTGGATTTTCCGGGAGGAAATCGCAAAGGCCAAACTGGACCGTGACATCCACCAGTATTTTGCGGTGCTCACCAATATGCGCTCCGTGGGCGTTATGGGTGACGGCAGAACCTATGATTATACATTGGCGCTCCGCGGCGTTACAACAGCCGACTTTATGACCGCTGACTGGGCGCGCATTCCTTATGAGACGCTCGACCTGATCAGCCGCCGGATTGTCAATGAAGTGCGCGGAATTAACCGCATCGTTTATGATGTCACCTCCAAGCCGCCCGCAACTATTGAGTGGGAATAACAAACAGTTTCGGGAACCCCAGTGTTTATGCGGGTTCCCGGACTTTTTTTTATTTCCGAAGATAAGAAGCGGTGAACATAAAGAGTCTATCCGCTGGTTCCAAGCCATATCGTTTATCTGCGCAGGAAGACAACAGGTCTATGTGAAGGTCATTCAGATGACAGAAAGCGTGGCTGGGAAAGTCTAACTGATATTTTTCTAAAAATTCGGGGATCAGTTTCAATAAAAGTAGCACCTGCTGATGTGGGGGCTACTTTTTTAGCGGTTCTGGTGGGTGCACGTTCTAACGAGAAGATGTATCTAATCCGATAATTCAAATCACTATTCGGAATTCACATCCCAAGATATTGTAATTCTATTCACAAAGTGATAATATAAATAATAAGTAGTAAGTAATAAGCAGATACAGTTAAAGGGTGGATTGTTATGGATTTAACATTATCGGAACGTTTTGCACTAATTGGCTTTAACGGTTATGAGAGCGAGCATAGAGAAACTGCTAAGCAGAATATATTAAAGGTATTAGCTGCCGCTGTATTTTTGGAGGAAAACCATGACCTTGCGACAGATAAATGGAACTTTGATGAAAAAAGAATGAAAGATGCCATGAAAAAAGCAAATAAAAAAGAATTAGAACGGACTTACGCGGAACGCTTACAAAGTAAACAGCTTCTTTCTAAGGTTACTAGTTTGTTAGGCTGTGATTTATATTACGATAACAATATTAAGTTAAAAACCTATGTGAGCGATGCAAGGGAGTTTGAATGCCAGTTGGATTTGTTAAGGGCTGAGTTTCTGGAAGAAGGGTCCGTCTCAGAGGAAAGTATTATTTTGATATGGCTGCTATTAGAGTCCCTATGCTTCTATCAGGTCTTTTCTGTCTATGAACAGAATAAAATCACAGCGCGGATGACAAGTCTCCGCAATGAAAGCACCTTGGCAAAAGCACTTTATCCCATTGAAATACGTTCTTTATGGGGGACTGTAGTGGTTGGTTTTTTACGGTTGAAAAGCCAGGCAGCTGCTACTGAGACAGGAAAAGGCTTTAATTTCATCTTCCCATTCTTCGAAAGAAAACAATCGATCTTTATCGATACGGACGAATATTTTTCAAACGCACAAATGCGATTGAAAAACGTATTGGATCGAGTATCTTCACAGGGGCATGTATATGAGGTGCTTAGAGGCGGTGCAGTTCCGGTCGTAAAAATTGATAATATTAAATATGAACTAATCCCTGGAGCTGTCGGCGGCAAAATGCCTATCCATGGAGTAAGATTACGTCATTACAATCTGTAAGGAACTGGACATGTCAAGACAACGAACAATCGAAAAAATAATGGAATCAGAATATGTATCAATCGGAGAATTGGTGCGGCTAACCAATGCCAGATACAGTACCCTGAAGTTTTATACAGAAGAGGGTATGCTGCCTTTTGAACAGGCAGAAACGAATCTGACCAGGAGATTCAAACGCGTAGAAGCGATCACTCGCATTGAGGAAATAAGGGAAATGCGCCAAAACGGAAAAACCATACCGCAGATAAAGGAAATTCTTCGGGAATCTGCGAAAGGCTGGGAATCAATTAAATAGCCGCATTTTTAGTGTTTTTTTAAGACGATCATCGAATGTCCTCCTTTTGATATATTGGTGCAGTTGGCAGACCGTATCTTTAGTATATCAAAAAGAGTTTTCTTACATTTTCATCGCTATAGCTTTTTTCGTACCACCGGCACAGCCAGTGGTACCCTACAATGAAATAGTGCCTGTGTCCAAATAGAACAGGCACTATTTTTTTAGGGTTATTATCCTTTAGTGTATAGTTTATTATAAACAGGATTAATTGCTGCGTCACGAATATCAAAAGCCGTGTGGATTCCTTCCTTTTACATGATTTCCACAATCGCCTGTGCAGCTAACATTTTCATTTTATCCATCGCCTTTTAATTTCTAAACGTGCGAACCGCCTCTGCTTCCACACAAAGGGATTTTTTATAATTGTTCAGAAATCTGTTGAAACCATCCAGCTCAGCCGTATCTGCCATAACATCTTCTATGCTTGCTTTGGAAAAAACATTTCTTTCGAGGAAGTCTTCCAGCGGTTCTCCATCTGAGTGCCAGAGTCTATACGCCGCCAAAAGCGCCATCCCATAAGGGCCACCCTCAGCAGCCGTTTCCATGACAGATACTGGGGCGCCGATCGCTGCGGAAAGTACTCTTGCACCAACACCCTGTGTTTTGAAAAAACCGCCATGTCCAAACATTCTGGAAATATTCACCTGATCCTGTAGAGTCAGAATCTCCAGCCCGATTTTCAAACTTGCAAGTGCGGAATACAGGTGCACTCTCATGAAATTGGAAAGCGTAAACGAACTGTCAGGTGTCCTGCAAAACAGTGGTCTGCCTTCATCTATTCCGACGATCTGCTCGCCGGACAGAAAATTATAGTTCATCAGGCCGCCGCCGTCAAAGTCCCCTTTAAGCGCCTCCTGAAAAAGGAGCGTAAAAAGTTTGCCCTTATCCACATCAACACCAAGTCGCACCGCAAACTGCCGGAACAAGTCAACCCACGCATTGATATCGGAGGTACAGTTGTTGCAGTGGACCATCGCAACCGGAGCCCCAGAGGGCGTCGTAACCATATCAATTTCTGCGTGGCGTTTCGGTTGTTTGTCAACCACAACCATTGCGAAATCAGAGGTGCCTGCTGATACATTTCCGATGCCCGGCCGAAGGGCGTTGGTTGCCGTCATACCGGTACCAGCATCTCCCTCCGGCGGAGCAAACGGAATCCCAGAAACCAAGTCTCCGCTCGGATCCAGTAAAAGGGCCCCTTCTTTCGTCAGATAGCCCGCTTCCTCACCCGCCGGCAGAACCTTCGGCAGGATATCTGAAATATTCCAGCTGATTCCATTTTCACGGACCAGTTGTTCAAAATCAGACAACATCTCCTGGTCGTATGTTCCCGTTTTTAAATCAATGGGAAACATTCCGGATGCTTCACCTATCCCAACCACCCTTTTACCGGTTAGGCAGAAGTGAATATAGCCAGCTAAAGTAGTGAGGAACGCAATGTCTTTTACATGTTCTTCCCCATTTTTTATTGCCTGATAAAGATGTGCAATCGACCAGCGCTGCGGAATATTAAAATGAAACAGCTCACTCAGAAAGTCTGCTGTCTGCCTGTCTGCAACATTTCGCCATGTGCGAAATGTTGCAAGCTGGCCATTGTTGCAGTCAAATGGCAAATAACCATGCATCATCCCGGAGATTCCAATAGCGCCTGTTGTTGTCAACAGCGTTCCATGCCGCAGCAGGAGATCTTCTTTCAGACTTTTATAGCAACACTGCATTCCTTTCCGTGCGTGATCCAGTGAATATGTCCAGACACCATTTATCATCTGGTTCTCCCACTGGTATTCTCCGGCGGCAACGACATGAAATGTCTCATTCAGAAGCAGTGCTTTTATTCTGGTAGACCCCAGTTCTATTCCCAACACTGTTTTCTTCAGATCCATATGTATCTCCTTTCAAGCAATTTTCGCTGTCTGGCTTATCGATACTGCTTAATCGCCTTCTCCTCGATCCTGGCAATCTCTTCAACTGCAGATTCCAGGAATTTGCGGTCTCCGCCTTCCTTGCCTTCCAGGAACTCTGTATGAATAAAAGCTTCAACCATATTGATTGCCAGATCCGGTGCAACAATGCTGGCGCCCAAAGCGAGCATATTCGCGTTATTAATCACGCGGGAAAGCTTTGCTGTATGTATAGTTTCACAGACTGCACAATAAATCCCGGGAATTCGGTTTGCTGCCAGGCACACTCCCATACCGCTTCCACAGAGGACAATCCCGAACTCATACTTCTTTGCCTGCACCGCCTCTGCTGCTCTTGATCCCGCATCATAATAGGCCACTTCATTTTCGGCACACGTTCCGACATCTTCAATGATGTACCCCTTCTTCTCAAAATAAGCTTTGATTTGTTCTTTCAGGGAAAAGGCTGTTGGGTCTGAAGCAATTACAAATTGTTTTTGTTCAAATGCATACTTCATCGTCTTTACCTCATTTCTGGCACTCAATAATCAATCGCAATCCCAAGATCTTTGCCAAGTGCTCGGTGGTCTTCAATAACTTCTTCCGAAAGCGGAATACCATTTTGTTCACAGTCTCTCAACTTTTCTGCGCTGCGGCCGCCAGGCACATACAATTTATCCACGCCGGGAAGCTTGTCCGGCAGATTTTCAAACGCATCAATCATTTCATCCATCATGGCGTTAAATGCTGCTTTGGAGGTAAAGACCTCAATGTTGATCGCCCCAAACAGGCTGTAGTATCCTGCGCCCCTGCCGGAGTCTTGCCCCTTCAACATCGCACAGTGAGATCCTGTTAAAATAGACGTCAAAATTTCTACCATAATGCCAAGGCCGTAGCCCTTATATGCGCCGTGGATCGGGTCAGAGCCTGTCGGAAGCAGAGCTGCCTGTGCCATATCAATCCCAGAAGTATCGGTAATGCTGTTTCCCTTTTTATCAATCAGCCATCCAGCCGGGATCTTGTGATCCGGCGTGTTCAGCTTTGCCGCAGCAACGACCGTCGTGGACATATCAATAACGAAACTGTCTTTTTCACCGGCAGGTGCCGCAAACGAAAACGGATTGGTGCCGACAGTTCTGTTGCCTGTTCCAGGTGCAGCCATCCATGGGGGTGTATCCGTCATGCAAAAGCCAATCATTCCATCTTCCACAGCAAGCAGAGGGTAATTCATAGCGGAACCGAAATGGCCAATATTCCGGACATTGACAATGCCAACGCCAGTCTGCTTCGCCTTTTCAACCGCAAGTTTCATCGCTTTGCTTCCGACAACAAAGCCGAGGCCCTTATCACCATCCAAAGATGCGGTTGATGCAGTTTCAGCCAAGACCTTCACGTCTGCTTTAGCGTTCATCGCCTGATTCTTGGTCGGGTAAACATAAAATGACGACAATTTCGCCAAACCATGCGTGACTACGCCTCTTTTTTCCGTATTAATGATCAGTTTCGCCGCCATCTTTGCGTCCTCTTCGGGAACGCCAATAGCACGAAATGCCGCCGTAGCAAATTCATTGATCTTTTTTTCTTCCACTCTAACCATTTATTATTTTTCCTCCTTTTAAGATAGGGTTGATTTTCTGATATTCTTGGCAGTATCGACGGCCAAATTTTAACAAAGGCTTTGATCCAAAATGATCATTGTCTCCCTTTGGCCGAAGGCCCTTTGACTCTGCGACAGCAGTAAATGGATCATGTTCTGTAATCGCATAAAGCTGCTGATTCACAATTGACCGGACAAAAAAACTTTGTCCACATACCATTACGCAGAACCGGCAGCTGGTCATTCTTTACCATTGGAGCTTCATCCAACGGGCTTCTGCCCCCCATGTTCGATCGACCAATGGTTAATCATTCTTACTCCCCCTGAACAAAATGACATGCTGCATAGTGTTCCGTCCCTTTTACCTGTTTCAGTTCAGGGACAGATGTGCGGCAAAGATCTGTTGCATTCGGGCATCTGGGCGCAAACGCACAGCCGGACGGCAAATTGACCGGGCTCGGTACATCGCCGTTCAAACTGATTCTTTCCCTCTGCCTATCGATGATTGGATCCGGGATCGGCACTGCAGACAGCAGCGACTTGGTATACGGATGAAGCGGCGATTCATACAATTCGTCACTGGACGTAATCTCCACAATTCTGCCCAGATACATAACGGCAACTCTGTCGCACAAATTTCTCACAACCGCAAGATCATGCGCAATAAAAAGGTAGGTTAAATTACTTTTCTTTTGAAGCTGCATAAACAAAGTCAGAATCTGAGCCTGAATTGATACATCCAGTGCAGACACCGGTTCATCGCATATCAAAAGCTTGGGATCCGCCGCAAGAGCTCTTGCAATGCTAATCCTTTGCCGTTGGCCGCCGCTGAACTCATGCGGATAACGAACAGCCAGATAAGGTTCGAGCTCTACCATCCTCAGGAGTTCTTCAATTCTCCGCTTATATTCCTCTTCATTTTTTACCAGATTAAAAATCTTTAACGGTTCTCCTATGATATTACCGGCAGTCATATGCGGGTCAAGAGACGAGAACGGGTCCTGAAAAACGATCTGCATATCCTTTCTCATCTTTCTCATTTTGGAAGGCCGTAATTTCATAATATCTTTTCCTTCAAAAACTACAGATCCGGAAGTCGGTTTTTGAAGCTGAATTACGCATTGTGCTGTCGTTGTCTTTCCGCAGCCACTTTCTCCAACCAAGCCAAACGCTTCCCCGCGATTAATGAAAAAGCTGACATCATTAACAGCATGTACGCGGCCGTCTTTGCCATTTCCAATTCCTTTATTCACTGGAAACGATTTGACCAGATTTCGAACTTCTATCAGATTG
>JAEXAZ010000189.1 GCA_023394255.1 Bacillota bacterium
AACGGCATCTCTTTACGACACACTCCACACCAACTTGCGGTAAACTGCAGCATGACAACCTTTCCCCGGAGAGAAGATAGAGAGACGGTTTGACCATCAGTAAGCACCACTTTGAAATCGGGTGCTACATCACCCACACGTACTATATATCCGGTACTATCGGCCTGTGTAGAAAGCTCATTACTTACACTATCTATCACATTTTCAGCATTTACTGTTCCTTTTTTCGCCCCAGAACAAGCGCCTATACTTATTGCTAGAAAAAACATAGCAAACGCATTCAAATAAATATTCTTCATCTTTTGTCAATTATCTAGTTAAAACGCAAAGATAAAAAAAGTACGCATAGTATTTGCAAGATTAAAAGAAATTCCTACCTTTGCACCCGCAAAAAGCGTTAAAAAAGCCTCTTTAGCTCAGTTGGCCAGAGCACGTGATTTGTAATCTCGGGGTCGTTGGTTCGAATCCGACAAGAGGCTCACAAAAAGAACAGCATTCGGAAGTATTTTCCGGATGCTGTTCTTTTTTGCCTCGAATGGCTACCACTTTCGGGTTACAGTGAAGCAACGAAGAACGCCAACTTACACAGATAATATTCGATCTAAATATTCCGTAATATTTTCTCCTCTTAGCATAAAGTATAGACTCTTAGACTTTTCCCTATCGCTAATTATAGTATTCACCTATTTAGTACGGTTTTCCTGTCCTATTTTTGTAATAAACCAAAATCAAACGACATGAAACATTATTTATTTATCCTACTTACAGCACAATTCATATTGTCTCCTTTTGCTACAAAGGGATACGCTGCAAACTTAACCGAAGATAGTCACGAATATATAATGAGTGATCAGGGCAAAGTAACTGTCGAGAAAGACATATTTGGAAACACAATCATCAAGGATGAGAAAGGTAATAAGAAAACAATCAAAAAAGATATATTCGGGAATAAAGTGATAGAGAATTACTAAAGCGAATGACGGAATTTCATTCGGGCACGGCACTGTCCACCATTGGGTATCAATAGAATACTTTAGATTCGGGACTATCCACTATTTTGGATAATCCTCTTATCATTATGGGAACAGCATATTCTATCTTCCCGGAACGGTAAAATATACCGTCAAAAATATATAAGTTTCTCTCTTTTATAATCTTTATTTTCACAACGATTTTTATTTCTCATAATAAGTCAATATATTTAGAAGATAAAACGTCAAAGCCATGATCATTAATCCCCTGTGCGAGAAATACGATTAGGATACATCTAGATCGGACTCAGCCGTTGGACTATCATGAATTTCCAAAACAATAGCCATATGCTTCGAAGAACAATTCTTCTATATGTGTTTATAAATATAACACTTGGTATATTCTCACAGAACACTGATTCTTTAGTGAATATAAAAGGGTACTATATTACGCGATTCCTTAAAAAAGAAATATCATTTTCTTATAATCAAAAGATAAGAAGAATGAAAGGTGAATCATATAACACTCCTATTGATTATACAAAAACATCATTTTTTATACCCTCCATAATTAATAATGATACTATTAATCATGGAAATATGCTGAATGTGATCCCCTTTGAAAACAACTTACAAAAGGACTCTATTTATTATTTACCCGTTTCTAAACGAGAGGAAAAGCATATAAATAAGATCTCCAAATTAAATACAGATCTATCAAAAGAGATCTGTATGCTGTCAGAAGCAAGAAATCTATCTCCTTATTATATTGATGATAAAAATAATACGTTTTTATATAAGATCCTATTCATTGAAGGATGCGCTTTGCAACATATCATACCCAATCAAGAAAGATACCGATTCCCGTTTTATTTGGATGTTTCTTCAGTCAATAAATCTTCGGAATTTATTGCTTTATTTTTCATTACCAACATAAAGTATTATTCGGGTATATCCAATATTGAAGGGTTGAAAGAATGGTTCCCTTATTTAGATAGTAAGTAATCTATTAGCTTTATAGTCATTATAGAAAATGAATGACTTTACAGTAAAGACACAATTATAGTGTCAATAAAGAATCTCTCCCCTTTAAGAAAAGCCTCCCCTCTACAAGAAAGAAAAGGTACTGTCTACATTTTACTCTTATATTTGAAAAACAGAATCTAGATATAGGCAAAATAGCTGAATCCTTTTTTTTATTTCCACAAAATAATGGACAGTGCCCATCAAAAGGTGAAAAGTTCTCTCAGCATTCTTACCACATACATGTATCAAAACATAATTCAACAACCCTTATAATCTATTTTACAGAGATACATCACTTATTCTTCCAGGATCAAATGTCACAATCTTATCATCAATATCCTCACAAATTTCGAGTCTATTTCCTTCAACAAAACCGTTTTGAAGCAGATGTTCGATACCCCATTCTATGCCGCAAAAACGAGACATAATTCCCACATCCAGTCCTTTATGGACATATTCCAAAACATCAGTCAGCAATTCGCTCATATAATCGTAATATATTTCATTATGGGTATATTCATATAGGTGAGCAAATGCAATAACAATACCTGTTTTACCATTCAACAATCCTATATCAAACACGAATTTAGACCTCAACATTAAAATATGCAGAATTCTATCTAAATAAGATGTAAAAAACGGTCGATACCCATTCACCCAAAACGGTGATACCCGTTCACTTTTTCCTTTGCTATGTCAGTATCTCTGATTGGTGTGTAAAACTACTTACTTTTTCTCAAACTCTCTCCTTTTAGT
>JAEXAZ010000255.1 GCA_023394255.1 Bacillota bacterium
TCCTCAATCAGCGTGGGGGCCAGACGGTAGAGCATGGTCAGAATCAGCGTGCGGATCTGAAAACCGTCCACATCCGCATCCGTGCAGATCACGATTTTGTTCCAGCGCAGGCCCGACAGATCAAAAGAGGATAAATCCTTATTTGCCTTGGAGGTTACTTCCACGCCGCAGCCCAGCACTTTAAAAATGTCGGTGATAATATCGTTTTTAAAGATCTTATCATATTCCGCTTTCAGGCAGTTGAGGATTTTGCCGCGGACGGGGATAATCGCCTGAAACTCCGAATCACGTCCCAGCTTGCAGGCTCCCAGCGCCGAATCGCCCTCCACAATGTAGATCTCGCGCCGGCCGGTATCGCGGGTGCGGCAGTCCACAAATTTCTGCACCCGGTTGGACATATCAATGCTGCCCGCCAGCTTTTTCTTGAGGTTCAGGCGGGTTTTCTCCGCGTTTTCACGGCTGCGTTTGTTAACCAGCACCTGCTCCGCAATGCGCGCCGCGTCATCCGGGTTTTCGAGGAAATACACCTCCATCTGATGGCGCAGGAAATCGTTCATCGCCTCATAGATAAACTTGTTGGTGATGGATTTCTTTGTCTGGTTTTCATAGGAGGTCTGCGTGGAAAAGCTGGAGGAAACCAGCACGAGGCAGTCCTCCACATCGGCAAAGGTAATTTTGCTCTCCCCCTTGGTATACTTGCCCGCGCTTTTGATGAAGCTATCGATCATGTAGACAAGCGCCAGCTTCACCGCGCGTTCCGGGGAGCCGCCGTATTCGAGCCAACTGGAATTGTGATAGTATTCCGTGCGCTTGACACGGTTCGAAAAGCAGAGGGCCACATTCAGCAGGACTTTGTAATCAGGCTTGTCCTCCCGGTCACGGCCCCTGCGCTCCGCCTTCCAGAACTGCACCGGCGTCAGCGTTTCCCCGCCCGCGATTTCACCCACATAGTCTACAATCCCGTTTTCATAGAGGTATTCCGTCTCGTCAAAACCGGATTCCGTCTGGTTGCGCAGGACAAAGCGGAGCCCCGCGTTGACCACCGCCTGACGTTTGATGACGTCCTGATAATACTCCAGCGGAATGGCAACATCGGTGAACACCTGCAGGTCGGGCCGCCAGCGGATTTTGCTTCCGGTCTGCCTGCGGCGCGTTTCTTCTTTCCGAAGTCCGCCCACGTTTTCACCGTGTTCAAAATGCAGGCTGTATTTCATGCCGTCGCGGTAGGTTTCCACATCCATATACTCGGACGCGTACTGCGTGGCGCAAAGGCCCAGGCCGTTCAGACCAAGGGAATACTCGTAGCTTTCCCCCTCATTAGTGGCGTATTTTCCGCCCGCATACAGTTCGCAGAACACAAGTTCCCAGTTGTACCGCTGCTCCCGGGTATTGTAATCCACCGGGATCCCGCGTCCAAAATCCTCGATTTCAACCGACTGGTCCCGATAACGGGTAACAATGATCCGGTCTCCATGCCCTTCCCGCGCCTCGTCAATCGAGTTCGAAAGAATCTCAAACACGGTATGCTGGCATCCCTCCAGCCCGTCGGACCCGAAGATGACGCCCGGTCTTTTTCGCACCCGGTCAGCGCCCTTGAGAGACGAGATACTTTCATTATCATACTCTCTGGTCGTTTTCTTTGGCATTATCCAGCCTCCGTCAGAAATATTGGTTCAATAGCTTTTATTATAACATTCATGTCAAGGGGATTCTGTTTCCATCCTCGTTTTTCCAGTGCTTTATCAGCGATTGCAACTCAAAAATGTCCGCTAGTGGCGGACATTTTTGGAAAACACAGCTATTCTCCTATCCGGAACCTGCGGTTCTCTTCTGCTCAGACTATTTTTTGAACAGTGCCCGCAGTTTATCCGCCACTTTGGCAAAAAGAGATTTCCCCGGAGAAGGCTCCCGTACGGTATCCGGGCGCTTTGTCCGCGTGCTCGTTGCAGCCTGTTTCGCACCCGGTTCCCTCCGGTTCTCATTATGCAGGTAGGCAACTTTAAACAGGTCAATCTGGCTGTCGATCGGCGGGCCGCCGTTTTTCACCGCCGCATACTCCCCGTTTGGAAGCAGGCGCTTGGCTTTCACGTTATCGGAAAACGCAAGATTGAGCATGACTAAAATACGCTTTTTAATCGCCGGGTCAAAAATCGGGGCCGCCACCTCTACGCGCCGCTCGGTATTGCGGGTCATGAAATCCGCCGAAGAGATGTAGATCAGACTGCGTTCCGGCGGGCCGAACACATAGACCCTGGAATGCTCCAGAAACCGCCCGACAATGCTGATGACCTGGATATTGTCGGTATAACCCGGAACGCCCGCCCGCAGGCAGCAGATGCCCCGGATGATCATCCGGATCCTGACCCCCGCCGCAGAGGCGGCAATCAGCCGGTCGATGATGTCCTTATCGGTCAGGGAATTGATTTTCACTGTGATTTCGGCTGCGCGCCCTTCTTCCGCGGCACGAATCTCCTCATTGATAAAATGCAGGATCATCGTTTTCATATTTTTGGGCGCCGCCAGCAGATATTTGGTATTATCCGCCGGATTGCCTGTCAAAATACCCGTGAAGATACGGTTCCCGTCCTCGCCGAACTCCCGTCTCGCGGTGATCAGGCACAGATCGGTATAGAGCTTCGCGGTGGATTCGTTATAGTTGCCCGTACCAACCTGCGTAATAAAACAAATCTGCCCGTTAACCCTGCGGGTAATCACCAGCAGCTTGGAATGCACTTTATATTCGCCCAGCCCGTAAACCACATTCACGCCCGCCTCTTCCAAACGCTTTGACCAGATGATATTGTTTTCCTCGTCAAAACGTGCGCGCAGCTCCACCACAACGTGGACTTCCTTGCCGTTTTCAGCGGCCTTGATCAGCGCCGAGACAATCTGGCTTTCACGCGCCACGCGGTAAAGCGTCATCTTGATGCTCAGGACACTTTCATCGCCCGCCGCCTCAAGCAGCAGGGAAATAAATGGTTTCATGCTTTCGAACGGATAGCTCAGCAGGATATCGTGCTGCTCGATCTGCGGGATGATCGGCTTGCCGGACTGCACCATGACCGGAGGCTGGGGAGCAAGCGCCGGATAAAACAGCTCTTTGCCGCCGGTACGTTCAAACCTGCAGCAAAGCAAAAAACCGAAGGTCAGATCCATTGGCGTCTGGTTGGAAAAAACGCGGTCGCGCGACAGCTCCAGCCTCCTGCACAGCTGCTCCACAATTGCCTCTTCCGCCCTGTTCTGGAACTCTATGCGCACCGGCATCAGCTTGCGGCGCTTCTTGACAAGTTCTTCCATAACGCTGCGGTAATCCATATCGTGGTCATAAAGCGCTTCCTCCACGTTGATGTCCGCGTTGCGGGTAACGCGGAAGATCGTTTTTCCGACCACAACATAGCTTTGAAAGATCTGTTCACAATAGTTCAATACCAGCTCTTCCACCAAAACGAATTTGGTTTTGTCAAACGGCAGAAACACAATCCGCTCAAATCCGGTGGATGCCGGAATGATGGCCAGCTTTACAAATTCCCCCTTGGTCTGGAGCTGGATGCAGATATACGTTTCCTTGTTCCTGAGAAACGGGAACGGATGGTGCTTGTCTATAATCTGGGGGGACAGCATGGGCTGCACTTCATTTTTAAAGTAGCTCTCCAGATAAGCCTCCTGCTCATGCGTCAGGTAATCCATACTCAAATGCTCAATCCCGCTGCCCGCGAAATCGCTCATCAGCGCGCGGTAAGCCTCGTCCTTCTGCGCCGCCAGTGTCCGGACCTCCTCAAAGATGGCGGACAGCTGTTCGGCGGGACTCATCAGGGATTTATTGTCGACCGCATCGGGGTCGATCGCCGCGGAATCGGTCAGCGTACCGACACGGATCATAAAGAACTCGTCCAGGTTATTCGTAAAGATCGAAAGGAACTTCATCCGTTCCAGCAAGGGAATCGACCGGTCACACGCCTGTTCGAGGACGCGCTGGTTGAATTTAAGCCAGCTCAGCTCCCGGTTATGATAAAGTATCGGAGTAGTGGCTGCATCCATGCAAAGTTCTCCTTTGTTGATAATCGTCTGCCATCGGGCAACAGTGCGCCCGGAGCCCCCGGTAAAAAAGCGGCCAAAGCCGAGAAAAGAGTATTGCCTGTTCCGGCAATACTCTTTTTGATCTCTTAGCCCCTCTTATTGTTGAATATTGACAGAATATCGAAATAGCTATCATCATCGTCATCCTTGTCCGAAGCGACGACAGGCGGCGGGGTTGTCGTTTGTTTCGCACCGGCGGAGGCCGTGTTGCCGCTGAATCCATAATTTGGAAGTTCAAAATTCTTCCCGTCATCAAAGCCGGTGGCGATGACCGTTACTTTCAACTCATCGCTGAGGCTCTCATCAAACGTCGCGCCCCAAATCAGATTGACATCCGGGTGAGCGGCGTCGTGGATCATGGAAGAAGCAATATCAATGTCATCCAGATCAATGTCCGGCGAAGCCGTAATATTTACAATGACGCCGTGAGCGCCGTTGATCGAAGTCTCAAGCAGAGGGGAAGCAATCGCCTTTTCCGCCGCGGATTTTGCCTTGTCCTTGCCGGAAGCGCTTCCCACGCCCATATGCGCGTAACCCGCGTCCTTCATAATCGCGGTCACGTCCGCAAAGTCCAGATTGACCACGCCGGGGATATTTACAAGGTCGGAGATGCTCTGAACGCCCTGTCTGAGCACGTCGTCGGCAGCCGAAAACGCGTTTTGCAGGGTTATTTTTTCTTCGGACAGCAGTTTTAACCGTTCGTTCGGGATAACCAGCAGGGCATCCACATGCTCGCGCAGAGCCGTCACACCCATCTCCGCCTGCTCCATACGGCGTTTGCCCTCAAAATTAAACGGTTTGGTCACAATGCCAACCGTCAGGATTCCCATGTCATGCGCCACTTCGGCGACAACGGGGGCCCCGCCCGTACCGGTTCCGCCTCCCATGCCGGCAGTGATAAAAACCATATCGGTACCCTTGAGGGCGGCAGCGATCTCATCCTTGCTTTCTTCGGCAGCGCGCTGCCCCTTCTCCGGATTACCGCCCGCCCCTTTGCCGCGGGTAAGCTTGTCCCCAATATGTAGCTTATAGGTCGCCTGAGAAGTCAGCAAAGCCTGATTATCGGTATTAATCGAGATAAACTCAACACTTTTCATCCCTGAAAGCACCATACGGTTAATGGCATTGCCGCCGCCGCCGCCGACTCCAACCACCTTTATAGAGACAACATTCTCCGAGTCACTCGCCATGTCGAAGTTCATTAACATCGTTGTTCCCCCTGTGTTAATTCCAATATATTCTAACCATCAAGATAGGAAAGCAAAATTATACTATTGAATATTATTTTATCAGATAGGATATGGTAAATCAATAGCATTTTACGTTCCAGTACAAAATACACATATTTCCTGCGCTATGTTTCGTCTGATGTGACTGTATCGCCCGCTGCCTGAGGTCTGCTGTCCGGAATCACCTCCAGATCATCCGCCCGGTTGAACGAAGTCTGAGAGCTTGAATCTTCCTGCGAAGCGCCGGATTCCGCCGAAGAGGACTGCTCCGCCGAAGAGGTGGAAGACGCCTGGCTGCTGCTGCCCGGTATGACCGCCAGGTCCGGATTGTCCGGCTGGGAAATGTTTCCGGACATTTCCGGTTCAGACCCCGTGCCGTC
>JAEXAZ010000275.1 GCA_023394255.1 Bacillota bacterium
AGTTGAACCAGTGCCACCAGTCGGGCCAGTTTCACCGGTCAAGCCAGTATCACCAGTCGGTCCGGTATCGCCGGTCGGACCTGTGTCCCCAGTAGGACCAGTGTCCCCAGTAGAACCAGTGTCCCCAGTCGGGCCAGTTTCACCGGTCAAGCCAGTATCACCAGTCGGTCCGGTATCGCCGGTCGGGCCAGTGTCGCCAGTCGGTCCGGTATCGCCAGTCGGTCCGGTATCGCCGGTCGGGCCAGTGTCGCCGGTCGGGCCAGTGTCGCCGGTCGGGCCGGTGCCGCCAGCCGGACCGGTGGGCCCAGTAGGACCAGTATCACCAGTGGGTCCGGTAGGCCCTGCAGACGCAGCATCACATGCTAAAACCACAAGCGTTGCAGTAACGGGAACGATCGCGGAATAGTATATGATATCTGTGCTTGCATTAACCAGTGAAACCGTTACAGGGGCGGTTGTGACATTAATAGTACTGACACCAACGACTTCCCCAACTTTCAGGGGAGAATTTCCTTCCAGAAAGTCGCCCTGCGATGAAGATAATGCGAATACTGTTCCGTTTGCGGAATTCGTTGACTGTGTTGTCACCCACCAATCAAATTCATATATTCCAGCCGCGTTTAGAGTGATCATTCCGGTTGTTTCGTCATAACTGATATTATCCGACGAAATAACTGTCGTATCAAAAATCACATTCTCATTCACATTGACGCTGCCCGCGGCTAATCGCTCTATTTGTAATGCTTTGAAACTCATTGTATATTACACCTCCATATTATTGAAAGACCGATTCACGCCATTCCTGAGTCACAATGGCGATTAGAATCGTATAACATAATATGTGTTAGTGGGCCGTTTCGTACTGTGACTTAATACCCCCGGCATTTATAATGCCGGGGGTAAAAATCTATTTATAAAACGGATCATGCCGCGCAGAGTACATAAAGAACTCTGCACGGCATGATGCATTTTGGTGGGAGGAGATGGATTCGAACCATCGAAGTCACTGACAACAGATTTACAGTCTGCCCCCTTTGGCCACTCGGGAACCCTCCCATATTCAGTTGCGCCGCCAAACAGGATGCCTTCGAAAAAGAGTTGGCTGGAGCTGGTGGACGGACTTGAACCCCCGACCTGCTGATTACAAATCAGCTGCTCTACCAACTGAGCTACACCAGCGGATTTGCATCTCTCTCATAGCGACGGGTTTTAGTTTAGCATAAATGTATCCGGTTGTCAATAGGGTTCCGAAAGAATCCGGGGCAAAGATTTCTTCGGAATCCATGCCATTCCCGGCTGCCATTATGAGATCATTTGAAAGTATTGCCGCACGGTGTTTACATATTCTTCAGAGAGTTCAAATGCCCCGCTTTCCAACACGCTTCCGGACAGGGCAAGATTGCCGGCAACCTGTGTCTCCAGCTTTGCAGTAAAGTCCGCGGCCTGCCTGCGCATTTCGTAGTCTGTATAAGTAATATTAGTCCGAATCAGATTGACTGCCAGACGGAATAATCCCGGGGAAAGGTCTTCACTCGCGGCGTTTAGATTCTGGTTAATGATCGCTTCCACAAGGCCGCCAAGGAATTCACTTTTCCCGACGGCTCCGTCTTTAAAATCCGGGTAGCCGAATAAATCCGCGACGTCCTGCCCGTCGAGACGCCGTTCGCCCGCCGCCAGGTTGACGTCGAATCCATCCCGGGTGTAAGAAACGTCGTAAGGAAGGGTATAGACCACTGTGCCGGTTTTTTCCGCAATGGTGATAAACATATCCCGGTTTAAAGACGCATAGCGGTCAATAACGATGCCGAGGCGGCGGGAAAGCGCGTCTGCCGCTTGCTGTCCTCCTCCCGAACGGTACGCCTGCGCCAGTGTGACACCCCGCCCGTTCAGGGTGACCGCTGTTTCCGGCGGGAGCAGTGAAAGGGGGACTTGTCCATATTGTGGGTTAAAACGAAGCAGCAAAAAATCGCCGGGCGTGTTTTGGCTGTTAACGCCGGCAACCAGCACGGTCAGGGTGTCCTGCGCCAGCGGGCGGTAGCGGTACTCGGGAGCCTCTTCCTCTACAGGCGTCTGAGGCATAGACGGCTGTACAACCATAACGGCGCCCGTCATAACCAGGGAAAGAAATGCGGTAGTGAGTAAAAACGCCACAGTAAACGATCTCCACTTTTTTTGTCTGCCCTGCTCCATAGCAATCTCCCGTCCAAATTCATTCTCAGTCTTAGCATTGACCGCACTGCTGTAAGATTATTCATATCCCAAAAAGATTTGCGGGGCGCAAAAAAGCCGCGTACAAATGCTTTGTACGCGGCCAAAAGCTATTTTACTGTCAGGCAACTTCAATAGAAAGAATGGTAATATCCTCTTTGGGTTTATTTGCGTCGTCCCTCGGCGCGGAGGCAATCTTTTCGACGATATCAAGGCCCTCGACAACCTGTGCGAACACGGTGTCCTTAAAATCGTAATTGGGAACGCCGCCCAGCTTCAGATACTGGTCAACGACCTTCTCAGGGAACCCGACATCGAGCATCTCCTCCGCCAGATCGTCGGATATGGAACTGTTCTGTATGATGTAAAAACGGCTGTCGTTTCGATCCTTGGAACCGCCGTTGTTCATCGCGACCGCGCCGTTAAAATGCCACAAATTAACGCTGTATTCGTCGTCAAACTTTTCCCCGCCTTCAAAGCTGCTTTCCCCTTTATTCCCGGTTCCCTCGGGGTCGCCTGTGCTGATCCGGACGCTGGGGAGCACTTCGTAGAACTTCTGGTTGTCATAATACCCTTTTTTCGCGAGCGCAATCCAGTTTTCAACAGCCTTAGGGGCTTCTTCCGGATAGAGGACGATTTTAATGTCTCCGGCGCTTGTTTTAATGGTTGCTGTCTGGGAGTCGGCCGCGGGGGCCTGCGCCTGAAGCAGGGTGATATCCTCTTCGTCGATTTTCAGATTATGCCCGATAATTTCAGATTCGGTGGACGGCATGCTTTGGGCGGATTCGGACGCCGACGCATCGGAAGAAGCCGGAGCCGCCTCATTTTTTTTCCCGCAGCCGTAAAACATTACGGACAGCGCCAAAAGCGCGCTTAAAAGCAGGGCGATTTTTTTCATAAAGGTACCTCCATATGTTTGCAATCACGGGCGGCTCGTTCAGCAGAACCGGATTTACCCGCTCAGACGAGGCTGATGGCGAACAAAAGCCGCTTTGCGCGATACCGCCGCAGACGGCTTTGCCGTTTGCTTATGCGGCTATTATAGCATAAAACCCGATAAAATCAATGACCCTGCGGGCTATTCATAGTAATTTAACGGTTTGGACATGGAAAGGCGGCGCCGATGATTACCGGCGCCGCCTGGTTTGTTTTTCATTATAACAGTTTGCTTTCCCGCTTTCATAGCCTATTTCGGCCCTGAAAATCCGGTCAATGTTCCGTTATCCAACGATTGTCAATTTTGCTGGCTTCAAATCAACTTCTTTTCTTTGGATTTTCATTTAAAAGTGCGATTCCTTGCAAAAATGCCCGCACCAAATTATACACAAGGGGTTTCGCAAGACATTGCGGACGAACGGTCTGTCAGGATTAAAACGGTAAACCCGTTGCGCGTCTGGCTTCTGCCGTGGAAAATATCCGGCAAAATGGAAATCCAAGATGGGAATATGCCTTGTTGCCTTTGCGTTGGGTCTGACAAAATCCTTTCGCAGATATATGACCGCTTCCATGGTAAATCATATACATCCAAAGGGATATTGCCGCGACAGAAAAGCCGTGAAATGCATCCTTCTAAATCGTCCCGCACGGCGCTGAGCTCCCTGATGCAACGGAATCGCTTTGTGAATCGTCGTACATTGGAACCACCGCCTTTCCCGAAAATTTGTTTTCATTATGCCCTTTCTGCACCTTCATTATACGCGAATAATTGTAAAATGTCAATACCATGTTTGCTCAATTTCACATAAATTTAGTAAATATATACAAGCTTGTTTTACAATTGACATTTTGGGCAAGATGGATTAAGATAGTATTGTCAACAAGAGACAGTACCATTGATTTTGCTGATTGAGCAGGCATGATGCTCAGATAAAGGAGAACAACAGTATGGCAGACAACGAGATGGCAGCCGATCTGATCACATTGGTTGATGACGAAGGAAATGAGCACGAATTCGAAATTGTTGATACTCTTGAGCTTGGCGAGGAGCATTACGTTGCTTTGGTAGCGGCAAATGACGCCGATGAGGATTCAGATGACGACGGTGAGCTGGTAGTGCTGAAGTCGGTCGTTGACGGAGAAGAAGAGTTTTTGGAAGCCATTGAGGATGAGGCTGAATTTGACCAGGTAGCCGGGATTTTCATGGAGCGTCTGGAAGAAGATTTTGATTTTGTTGACGGTGAGGAAGAATCCTAAATTGCGTTACTCCCTGCCGTACACGACAGCTTTGCCCATAATACTCCGATAACTGTATTTTGGGAGCCCGGGCGTCCGCGGCGGATTGAAGACCTCCCCTTTCGAGGGACGAAGGGATCATGAACCCGCGGAGAGGGCGTACCCACCTTTGTCGAAAGACGGGGTTGACAGCTGGCAAAGCATCGATACGGCGGGGCAACGATACAACACAGACAGCCCGTTCCGGATCCGGAACGGGCTTTTGTCATGCCGTTTTTCAGAAGAAGAGCGGCCGCGGCTATACGCCTCTGTTTATTATACGCTCGGCACGGATACGCGCCATGCGCCGCTCTTCCACCAGAAGGATTGTGAACTGAATGCCGGACAGCTCGACCGAGGGATGTTCCTCCGGCAGCGGAATCCGTTCCAGCGCTTCGGTCAGAAGGCCCCCGATGGTATCGTAATCGGAATCATCACTGAGGGAAATGCCGAACAGCCGCTCCACCTCTTCAATGGAGACCGCGCCGTCCAATTCGTAACAGCCGTCGCCCAGTTTGAGGATCATTTCCTCCTCGTGATCGTATTCGTCCTGGATGCTGCCTACGATCGATTCCACAAGGTCTTCCATCGATACGATGCCGGCGGTGCCGCCGTACTCGTCCACCGCGATGGCTACCTGCACCTTTTTCATCCGGAACTGGGAAAACAGATCCACGCAGCTCATGTTCTCGGGTACAAACAGCACGCTGCGCATGTATGTCCGTATGTCAAAGCCGTGATCATGCTTTCCGATCAGGGAGAGCAGGTCCTTTACATAAAGGATGCCTACAATATCGTCGATGTCATCCTCATAAACGGGAATGCGGGAATATCCCGACTCGATTGCGATGCCGGTCACCTCATCCAGCGAAGCGGAAACGGGGACCGCCGTCATATCCGTGCGGTGGGTCATAACCTCGGAGGCGTTGCGGTCGTCAAACTCAAAGATATTATTGATCAT
>JAEXAZ010000270.1 GCA_023394255.1 Bacillota bacterium
GTGATGCAGCCTGCCACTACACAAAAAATGCTGGAAAACATCTATTGCGATCTGCAGCCGGGTGACCACATTACTTTTGCCTTTCAGGGCGGGGAACCGACCCTGGCGGGGCTGGATTATTTCCGCGATTTTGTTTCTCAGGCAGCAAAACAGGACCGCCGTGTGCAGGTAAGCTATGCGCTGCAGACCAACGCGATGCTGCTGGACGAGGCATGGTGTTCGTTTTTAGGGGAAAATCATTTCCTTGTGGGGATTTCTCTGGATATGGCCGCGGGATACCATGACGCCAATCGGGTAGATGCGCGGGGGAAGGGAACTTATAACCGGGTCATCGCGGCAAAGAGGATGCTGGAACAGTACCGCGTGGATTATAATGTACTGACTGTGCTTACCTCCGAGCTGGCGCGCCACCCCACGCAGGTATGGAATTATCTGCTGAAAGAACAGATTCATTATGTACAGTTTATTCCCTGCCTGGATGACCTGCAGGAGAGTGGCGCACCCTATGCACTGACCCCGAAACGGTTTGCGGAATTTTATAAAGGGCTGTTTCCACTGTGGAAGCGTGCATATGAAAACGGAACCTATGTCAGTGTCAAGCTGTTTGACGATATCACAAATCTGTTGGCAAGCGGACAGTCTACGGCCTGCGGCATGACCGGAGAATGCCAGCATCAGTTTATTGTGGAGGCGGACGGCGGCGTATATCCCTGTGACTTCTATGTTCTGGATGAATACAAACTGGGAAATTTGACTGAAAATACATTGCGCGAGTTGTATGAAAGCCGGACAGCGGCGGATTTTATCGGCCGTCCGCATAGAAAACCTCAGACTTGCGCCGACTGCCGCTTTGAGCCAATCTGCCATGGAGGCTGCAAGCGGCAGCAAAACGCGGTTTGCTGCAAGGAAGGGGATTCTTATTGTGGATATCGGGATTTTTTAGAAGCGGCATGGCCTTCTTTAGCGCAGCTGGCAAACAGAATGAGAGGATAAGAATTAACAAGGAGTCCCGATCGCCGCCTTTCCGAAGGCCTGCGACAGGGGGCTTTCTTTGTATGAGAAAGCATAAGGGAACAGCCGACGGTACTATCCGTCGGCTGTTTTAATCTGTGTGCAGAGCGCAATCATATCCTTAGCGCTCTGTGTCAGAAATTTATTTTTATGGTAAATGATACTGAAATGACGTTTGAAAGAAACATCTTTCAACTGGAATTTGCTGATCTCTTTTCTGTCGAGGCTGTCTTTTACCAGGAGAAACGGTAAAACGGAGATTCCCAAATTAGCCTGTACCGCCTTTATAATTGCCTGCGTACTAATACTTTCCCAGGTGGGCATGATTTCCATGCCGTATGCGGTTATGACACTGTCAAACAGTTCCCGTCCTGCGCTTCCCACTTCCCTCAGGAGGAAAGGCTGGCCATCCAGTTCCCTGATATCAATATCTGTCTTATTGGCAAACCGGTGAATGTTGGAGCAGATCATAACCAACTCATCATCATGGAATGTTTGGGTTATGATATAGCTGCTGTGAGTAGTCCCTTCTATTAAGCCAAGGTCAACTTTATTTTCGTAGACATATTGCTGGATTTTATCGGAATTGTCTATGATTGCTTTTACTTCCATATGCGGATAAAGTTTTTTAAAAGCGGTGACATACTGCGGCAGAAGATAATTGCCGATGGTAATACTTGCGCCAACCCGGATTACGCCGATTGCATCAAAATTTTTGACCTCTTTTTCCAACTCTTCAAATGATCCGACGATATGGGTGGCATATTGCAAAAAGTATTTACCTGCCTGTGTGATATACAGCCTTTTCGCAATCCGATCGAACAATTTGATCCCATAATAGTTTTCCAGCTCCGATATGGCGAGGCTGACAGCGGGCTGCGCAAGAAACAGCTTTTCGCCCGCGGCGGTTGCGCTGCCTGTTTCACAAACTGTTACAAAAATCTTCAAATGTCGAAGCGTCATGACAGCCTCCTGTTATATTGAATATATTATGAACTACATAATATAATACTATTTTACTTATATAATTGCAACCGATATACTAAAATATAAGGGAGGACTGATTTTGTGGAGAATAAAGCACATATCTATAGAAAGCTGTTCAGTTCCACTTTGTACTTAAGTACGTTTACTTTCGGCGGAGGATATGTCATTATTTCGCTGATGAAGAAAAAATTTGTGGATGAATTAAAATGGATGGAAGAAGAAGAGATGCTGAATCTTGCGGCAATTGCGCAATCTTCCCCCGGAGCGGTTGCCGTCAATGCCTCTATTTTGCTCGGCTATCGTATTGCCGGTATATTTGGAGCCGTGGTTACGATTCTGGGTACCGTAATTCCGCCTTTGATAATCATATCAGTGATTTCATTTTTTTACGCGGCATTCCGTGATAATGCTGTGGTCAATGCGGTTCTGAAAGGGATGCAGTCCGGGGTGGCGGCAGTGATTGCCGATGTGGTATACAGCCTGGGGAAAAATATTTCAAAAGAAAAAGATGTGGTGTCCGTGCTTGTGATGGTTGCGGCTTTTGCCGCGACTTTTTTCTTCAAAATAAACGTGATGTATATCATTTTATGCTGTGGCTGTATCGGAGCTGCAAAAGTGCTCCTGCACGAGAAAAAAGCGAAAGAGGGTGGCCAGGTACAATGATTTATTTGAACCTGTTTTGGAGTTTTTTTCAGGTTGGCTTATTCAGTTTTGGCGGCGGGATGGCCGCAATGCCTCTGATTCAAAGCCAGATCGTGGATTCGCGTCATTGGTTGACCCTTACGGAATTTACAGACCTGATCACTATTGCGGAAATGACCCCCGGGCCTATCGCTATTAATTCCGCGACATTTGTCGGGATTCGTATTGCCGGTATGCCAGGGGCGTTAATTGCCACTCTGGGCTGCCTTCTGCCTTCCTGCGCAATCGTTTCGCTGCTCGCCTGGCTCTATTTCAAATACAGTAATTTAACCATTATACAGGGTATTCTGGCGGGATTAAGACCGGCCGTTGTCGCTTTGATCGCGTCGGCGGGGTTAACCATTTTGATTTTGTCCGTTTGGGGTGAGCAAGGCATTTCCTGGAATGTGGCTTCCGTTAATTACATTGCGGTCGTTCTGTTCGCGGGGGCTGTATTTATTTTGAGAAGGTGGAAACCGAATCCTGTTTTCGTGATGCTGGGTTCGGGGATTGTCGGAGGCGTAATCTACCTATTGATTTAGGAGACATCAGCGCGATACGCTGATTCTGTCAAACCTCCGGTTACACCGTGAATTCTTATCTGCAAAAGCACTGTCCGGTGATGCATAAAGCAACACCGGACAGTGCTTTTCGTTTCATTGAAATTTGCGTTTGCAGAACGATTATTCCAGTGCGGAAAGGAATTCTTTGTGATCCATAACCTTGCCGATCTTTGGGAAGATCCATTTCTCACAGAAGTCTTGCTCCTCCTGCGTATCGGTAGCGGTACAGTCGTTTATGACGATGACGCGATAACCTTTGTCATAAGCGGAGCGCGCGCTGGACTCGACGCACCAGTCGGTGTGGAAGCCCACAAATGCGACATACTCGATCTCATTGGCGCGCAGCAGGTAATCCAGAGCAGTGGAATGAAACGCATCCAGCGTGGTTTTACCTTCCACGACAACGTCGCCCTTTTCGGGGGTCAGTTGTGGGATGATTTCCGGACCGGGGGTACCTCTTAACCATGCGCCCGTTCCCCAGTCAGCGACCATATCGCACTCGATGCCGCGCAAGCCTTCCATTGCCGGTCCGCCTTTTTTGAGTTCGGGGAAACCGGGTTCAAACGGGTGGAATGGGCAGTAGAAGATTTTCGCGATCTGGCCGCGGGACTGTTTCAGCAGGTCCTGCAGGTTTGCAATTACGTTGCGCTCGGCAAGCTGCTCCTTAATATGCGCATACATGGTACCGCCCTCGGACAGAAAGTCATTCTGCGGCTCGATCAAAACAATCGCTACTTTGTCTTTTGGAATCTTATACATTTCAAATTTGCTCCTCTCATAGTTTGTCTGATTCGGATACAGGCTGCGGCAGTCTTACATCAGGCCGGGCAGCAGCGTAACAATGTTGGGGATAAAGATGCACAGCAGCAGAACAGCAATCATGGCCAATAAGTACGGCATCGAACCGGAGAAGATTTCCTCGATCGTGATGCCTTCCGCTTCGGGCATGCCGTGCAGTGCTGCTTTTACGGTATAGACGTTCATACCGAATGGAGGGGTAATGAGGCCGCATTCCACTGCGATGATCATGACGATACCAAACCATACAAGGTCGTAGCCGAAATTCGCAACGATCGGCGCCATCAGAGGAATCGTAAGCAGCAGGATAGAGGTGGAGTCCAGCACACAGCCTAACGCCAGCAAGATCAGCATAAAGACCAGGATGATCACGATCGGCGGCACACTGAGATTGTCAATAAAGCCGCTGATCATATTGATGACGCCGCCCATGGATAGTGTTTTGGAATAGGTGGAGGCTGAAATCAGGAGGATCAGTACACTGCCGGTGGTTGTAGCCGCCGAAAGCAGTGTATCCCAGAGCGTTTTAATGTTAAGCTTGCCTTTGATGATGACAATGAGGAATGCGCCGAACGCACCTACACCGCCGGCCTCGGTCGGAGTAAAAAAGCCAAACCAGATGCCACCGAGGGAAACAATGATCAGCAGCAGGATCGCCCATGGCTGGAGCACGATCTTCCAGAAATTCTTTTTCTCGTATTCGGTGAGGCCCTCTGCCTTGGGGATGTATTCCGGATGCCTCCACGCCGTGAACAGAACGACGATAATGAATACGATGGACATAACGATGCCGGGCAGGAAGCCTGCCACGAAGAGTTTGCCGATCGAAACGTCAGCCTGCGAGCCATAAACGATCATCAACAGGCTCGGCGGGATCAGCATACCAAGAACAGCGGACCCCGAAACACAGCCGACCGCCACTTTTCTATGGTAGTTGAGACGTGTCATCTGCGGCAGGGCGATTTTGGTGAAAACAGCTGCTGAAGCAATGGAAACGCCTGTAATTGCAGCAAAGATTGCGTTTGCGATGATGGTTGCAATACCGACACCGCCGCGAACTTTTTTCAGCAAAAGGCTTGCAGAGTCGTACAGCTCCTGGCTGGCGCCGGAAAGGTTGGCCAGCAGTCCCATTAAAACGAACAGGGGAATAACACCGAACATGTACTGCCGAATCGCGGCCCATGCAGATTGGCTCAGGACATTCATCGCGGTGGAAAATCTGCCGGTGACAAGGAATACGCCAATTACGCTGGTAAACATCAGCGAAGTACTCAGCTGGATGCCGCACAAAATCATGGCCAGCAGCAGTGCAAGTGTTATCAGTGCGATGGCTCCGGCACTCATACGGCAGGACCTCCTTCCTGTTCCTCCTGGGAAAACTTCGTCTCATCATCAAAGGCCGAGGGATTTTTCAGCCTGATCATATTCTTGATTCCCAGAAATACATATTCAAGGATCATCATGACAGAGCCGAGAATGATGGAAAAACGGCCGGGGATTGTCGAGATGCGGACCGTACCGGCTATCTCAGCATCATTGATCTCGACAGTGTGCAGAAAACCGCCCCAACTGGCGCGGATCACCAGCACAAAAACAATAATTCCGATGATGCAGGCGATCAGATCAATCGTATTTTTCCCGCGCGGCCCAACCTTGTCGTAGATGAGCGTAGAGCGGACATGGGTGCCCTTCATGAGCACGAACGGAATCTCAAGAAAGCAAAGGATAATGATACAGTTGCTCACAATTTCGGAAATGCCCTGAAATGGGTGGCTGAATGCGGTACGGCTGACAACGTCGGTCGTAATCAGAAGCATAAGCACAAAAACCATAAACGCGGTAAATCCGTTGGCCAAGGTCAGCAGTTTGCTGTACCCGTGGTCGAGCTTACGAAAAATTGACATATGATTACCTTCCCTCTACATCAATTTTGTGACTGCCGAAGCAACCAGCAGAGATTTTACCGCGACGATCAGCTGATATCCCAATCACGGACAGGCTCTATGCCATTTTCTTTGAGCAGTTCGTAATAACGTCCGACGATGGCAGCCCCATCATAACCGGCGTCGTTCAGGGACTGTACCAGATTGTGCACAAGGTCGTCGAGGCTTGCGGCCCATGCAACCTGGGCATCGTGGTCGAGCGTGGAAACGGTGACGCCGTTTTCTTTCATGAACGCAAGGTCTTGTGCATGAACGCTGCTTATGTACTCGCTCTCATAGCCAATATAGCTTGAGCCGACTCCGATCAGGATGTCCTGGACTTCGGCGGGCAGGGTGTTCCAGGTGTCAAGGTTAATGGTGATTGCGTTGAACGGAACAACATTGAAGTTTGCGTCCAGATAGAACGGAGCAACTTCATACACCTTCAGGTTGACGCAGGAGTGAGTCGGCTGGATGGTCGCGTCGCAGACACTGGTCTGCAGGTTCTGATAAGTGTCGTTGAGGCTGGTCTGGACACCGACGGCGCCGGAGCCTTCAATCCATGCAAGGTTGATCCCGGCAGCGCCGATTTTCATACCATTGACATCGGCAAGTGAGTTGACTTCCTTTGTGCCGTAAAAGCCGTACTGGTCGGAAACACCGAGGCCAAGGTATTTCTGATTGTATTTGGTTTCATAATCGGTGGTGAATTCGGGGAACTCGTCCATCATCTGGTCGATAACCTCTGCAACGATCTGGGGATCGGAGCAAGAGAACGGCATGCTGTAGACCATCGTCTGCAGCGGCAGACGGGAGGCTTCAAAAACGAGGATCGTGCAACCGATGTCGACCAGGCCATCCTGGACGCCTTCCAGTTCGTTGCCCAGAGAGATGACCGATCCACCGTAGGACTTGACCCAATCGATGGTATAGTCGGTTTCAGCGTCAACACGCTCGGACACATTCTTTACAAAATAGTCTTCCAGTGCAGTAATCCAGGGGTTCGATGTGGAGTGACCGGAGCCAATGCGGAGGGTGATTTTTGTTTTCGCTGCGGCAGGGGTTGCAGTACTGTCGGAATCGCCGCTGCCGGAATCACCGCTGCTTGCGGCAGGCGGGGCACTCGAAGTGCCACCGCATGCAGCCATAGACAATGCCATGGACATTGCGAGTACGATCGCAAGTGATTTGGCAAAGAACTTTTTCATTAGAGGATCCTCCTTTTTTCTGATAGATTATGATTGGAAACTAATGTTGGATATTGGATATTGGATACATTCTGTGCCATTATAATACATGTTTACTACAATAATGTCAACGATAAGTCTGTATTTTTAGCATAACGCTGTAAAAAACTTCAAAAATTCGACACTTTTAACAATTCAATCGCTTCATTGAAAGTTGACATTATATTAGCAGTTGTGTTAGCATAAGAAAAAAGAATAAAGGATGCCTTTTTATGACGAATTCAAAAGATACAAATTTGCCCGTCGCTGCACCCATTGATTCGCAGACTGTTTCGGATAAGGTCTACCTGTCGATCAAAAATGCCATTATCAGCGGAAAATTCAAACCGGGTGAACGGATTATTCAGGAAGACCTGACCAAGCAGATGAATGTAAGCCGCACGCCAGTGCGCGATGCACTGCAGCGGCTGAATTCGGAAGGCTTGGTCGTAATCACGCCGTTCCACGGGGCAATGGTTTTCGCATTGTCTAAAAAGAGCCTGAGTGAAATTTATGAAATCCGCGCCGTACTGGAGGATCTCGCGGCGCAGAAAGCGATTAAGCGCATTACCAATACTGAGCTTGAGCAGCTTCAGCACTGGAACACACTGATACGGACCAATCAGGACGACCTGCAGAAATGTATGTTCTACGATCGGTCATTCCATCGGGATTTATGTGACATGGCGCACGCACAGAACATTATAGATATCCTGCAGGGCATTTGGGACAAATGTGATCCCTATAAATCCATTTACTATGCGCAGCACTCCAACATGGAACGTACGCTGTTCGAACATGACCAGATTATCGAGGGGCTCAGAACCAAGGATAAGAAGCTGCTGTCCACCGCGATCCATGATCATCTGGACGACGTTGTTGATGTGATCTCCCATAATTCCAACATACTTGAGTAACAGGCAGTTTTTCAATCAAGAAAACGCCGCGGCTTTCAGCGAGGAAAGCCACGGCGTTTTTGTGTGTATGATGGACGATTACAGTTTTGCAAGCAGCGCGATCTGCGCCGTTTCCTCTACAAGTTCGGCGAGGTTTGCCGCGTCGTGCATGCTCTTGCCAAGCGTAACCTGACCGTGCCCGCGCAGTAAAAAAGAATTCATCGAGGGCTGACAGTCGAGTTCTGCAAAGATCGTCTCGAAAAATTCGGCAGGGACGACATAGCTGTGTGTGTCGAATACCGGGCAGCAGTTGCCGAGTTTCATGGAAGAATGATGGGTCGAAAATTCCAACGTCCGGTGTTTTTCGGCCCACGCGGTCGCCCACGGGGAATGGCAGTGCATGATGGCCATGACCCGCGGATACCGGCGGTAGATGGCCCCGTGCAGCAACGCCTCTTTGGAAGGCTTGATCGATCCCTCGAGCAGTATGCCGTCGAAATCGGTCACGACCAGGGTATCGGCGCTCACCTGCATGAAATCTACATCGGTGCCCTTGACGATCATATGACCCGTTCCAGGCACGCGGGCGCTCAGGTTGCCGCCATTGCTCATCTGATAGCGCAAATTATAGAACTTGTGCGCCTCGGCAATCATACTTTCTACCAGCTCCTGATTTTGCGTACGAATCTCCATGATTTCTCACCTTTCTCCTAAAAGGGCCTGCATTTCCTCCACGAGCAGGTCGGCAAACCCGGGATCCATATAATTAAAATCGACGCACCGGAATCGGACTTTCGGCGACAGTTCTTTTTCAAACAACGCTTTCATCTTTTTGATTGTTTCCGGCTTATGGAACGGTTCACCCGCCCGGCTGAGTGTGCGCAGACCGCCCATCGGCAGCACCACGGTGACATTGCCAATCGATCTGTTCACTCGCTGGATAATCGTATGGGTAATGTCCAGAATTTCGTTTTCATAGAGCTTCGTGTGGGTCAACTCGGGATTGTGCCATACATAGCCGCGTTTTTCTTCGTCCTCAAACAGTTCGTCCTTGCGCAGGCAGGCGAAATCAATACCGCCCGGGCAGATCAGCGCCGGTACGCCAGTCTCGGCCACTGCGGTAAGGCGGTTGGGCGCCCCTTTGCTGTATCCGTAATTATGGAAATATTCGGCGGTCATCTCGTGCAGCGTCAAATCCATCACGGCCTTGATGTGACCGTCGCGGATCATCTGCTCCATAATCCTGCCGCCGCTGCCGGTGGAGTGAAAACTGATAACTTCTTTGCCGAGGGCAGTCAGCTTGTCGGCTGCGGCCATTACAGTATCATTGGTGACGCCCATGAGCGTCGTGCCGATCAGGAACCGACCGGTGGTGTCCATTTCTCCCTTGCCGTGCTCAACCATCCCGATCACAGCCGCAACAGCATTGCTCAGAACAACCTCGGAAATGGGATTCATGCCGGCAAAATCGACGATGGACGGTACGACGGTAATGTCTTTGTCACCAACGACCGTGTCAAAACAGCGGCCGCCGCTCGCAACCGTTGAGGCGATCATTTTTGGAAAGCCGATCGGCAGCAGACGCAGCGCCGCAGAACACACGACCGTGTTCTGCAGTCCCCCCATGCCGAGTACGCCGTCAATCATTTTTTCCCTGCAAAGCCGGCAGAGCACTTTGCTGATGCTCTCGGACATTGCCATAATCGCATCGCTCTTGTTCAGTATTTTTAGTTCTTCCAGGGAATGGCCGCCCTCCAGAAGGATATCTTCCCGCGTGATGTCGCCCTGTATCGGAACGGACGGCCCGACACTGATGTCTAAAATAATTGGAGTATGACCCGCTTGAGCGACGGCTTTCCTCGCAAAACCGAGCTCGTGGTATTTCGTGTCGCAGCAGGCCACCAGTGCAATCGTGCCCAAAAAAACACCTCCTACAGTCCGAGTACGGGTGTTTCTTTAAAGCGTTCGAGCAGGCCTGCTTCATGGCAGGGCAACAACAGGTCGGCGCGTGCGACTCTGCTTTTAATCTTTTCAATGCTGCGCCAGGACTCGATAACATTTGCGTAGCGGCCCGGCGGAGTGATGTTATAGTGGATCTCGGGGATGGGATCAAAGTTGGCAAGAACGAAAACCGCATCTCCGCAGCAGATGTAACTGCCGTCCTTGGTATCAACCTCAACGCACTGATGACCGGGCGAGTGGCCGGGCGTCTCGAAAACGCGCACGCCCTTCATGATTTCGGTTTCGCCGCTGACCGTATGCATCCCGATGCCTTCAAATGGCCGGACAAGTCCGAGCGCCGGGTGCTCATAAGATTTGTAATAGAGGGGGATCGGGTCCAGCGCGAAAGCGTATTCTTTTTCGTGGACAAAGAATTCCGCATTTGTGAATTTTTCCATGTAGTAGATGTGGTCCCAGTGAAGATGGGTAAATACGACGATTTCAATGTCCTCTGGTTTGTAGTTGATCTTGGCAAGCTGGTCCACAATGGACATGCCTTCTGGCTGGCGGGACCCGGGATGATGGTATTTGCTGGCGCGTTCGGTCCATGCCATGCCGGTATCGACAAGCAGCAGCTTCTCTCCGCCTTCAATCAGGTAAGTGAAGCAGGGCATCTCGATGCGTTCATCGGACACATGTGACAAGTATGGCGTCGTAGAATGATGGTACAGGTATTGTTTTGGCATGGT
>JAEXAZ010000286.1 GCA_023394255.1 Bacillota bacterium
GCACCCGTCATCCGTTTGATTCCTTCATCATCGCAAAGACGCCGGCGGCCCGCTGGGGTACTCCGGAAGACCTGATGGGGCCGGCTGTGTTCCTCGCATCCGAGGCTTCCGATTTTGTCAACGGCCACGTGCTTTACGTGGACGGCGGCATCCTTGCCTACATCGGCAAGCAGCCGTAGAGATCATGATTTGCAAAATGCCCGGACAGGCTTGTCCGGGCATTTTTATGTAATTAAAAGTTTCGTCATAATGCATAAATGGAGTAAGAAAAGTTGATTCATTATCACGATTTATGTGAAATCCCCTTGCATAACGTAAAAAAATCATTATACTAAAATTAAATCGATGTTATCGATGTTTAGGTGTGATTCAACTGGTCTGACGTCTGATTAGCAAGAGGAGAGAGAAATTCTCTTGCTTTCTTAATCCGGCAACTAGTCTGACGTCTGATTAGTAAGAGGAGGTAGCATTTTGACTGAACATATCGCTGCCCAAAAAGAGTTGCCGGCCCGGGCGGCCGACCGTCTGCGTGAAATTATCATCAAAAGCAATATGCAGCCCGGGGACCGTTTCCCAAGCGAAAGCGAATTGATCAGCATGTTCGGCGTCAGCCGTTCCACAATCCGCGAGGCGGTGAAACTGCTGGTGGCAGAAAATGTAGTGGAGATCCGGCGCGGCAAAGGAACTTACATCACCAGAAGGCCAGGCGTCGGCAAGGACCCTCTTGGGCTTCATTTCGCCGATCAGCACAAGCTGCTTCAAAACCTGCTGGAAACCCGTATGATTATTGAGCCTCAGGTAGCCTATCTGGCGGCGCAGCGGGCAACCGAACGGGATATCGCTATGCTTGAGAACGTCGTGCAGCAGCTGCTGGACGCTCCCGACCCAAAAGCGGTACATGCTTCGCTGGATATAAAATTCCATTCAATTGTTGCGCAATGCACACAAAATGAGGTCCTTCATCGATTTCTCCCGATTATCTGCGAATCGATTCGGGAAGGCTATTATGAGACAGTAACCATCCAAGGCAGCCAGGAACGCGCAATGGAAAGTCATATCAAGATACTGAACGCCATCAAAAATCGATTACCCGATGTTGCCAAACGGGAAACCGAGAAGCATATATCCCTGACCGCAAGAGACGCAAAATTAAATTTAGGAGGAGAAACTAATGAAAAAACTAATTAGCACAGCTTTGGCTCTGGTGTTGTGTGCCGGAACGCTGGCCGCTTGTGGCGGCAAGGATGCCGGCGGTTCGTCCGCGGCCGCTCCTGCCTCTTCCGCAGCCTCTGAAGCTTCATCCGAAGCAACAGCCAATGAGCCTGTTACCATCACACACTGGTATTGGGCTGATAACAGCGAATACTCTGCAGTTATGCAGGAAATGGTGAAAGACTTTAATGCAACCAACGGCAAGAATATTACGGTTGTCGCCGAGGAATATCCCTGGGACGGCGGAAAATACAGTGAAAACCTCTTTACCGCAGTGATGGGCGGCGGCGGCCCTGACACCGCGTCCTGGAAGCTGACCGCGACCCCGCTTTTTACCGCCAACAACCTGCTCGCCAATCTTGACGACTATGTTGCAAACTGGGCGGACAAAGACCTCATTGAGCCCAGCCTGTATGATGTTATGAAAGAGGCCAGCGGCACGGACAGTATTTATGTGATGCCCTGGAATACTCAGGTGCTCTATGTTTATTACAGACCGTCTATGTTCCAGGAAGCCGGCGTAGAGGTTCCCAAAACTTATGACGAGTTCCTTGCCGCCTGCGAAAAACTGACCCGCGATACCGACGGCGACGGCAAAACCGACGTATACGGCTTCGGCATGCGCGGCGCGAAGGGCGGTCAGGAACCCTGGGGCAGCTTTGTCCAGGCGCGAGGCGGAAACTTTGAAGATTTCACTACGCCGGAAGCCATTCAGGGCATGCAGGACTTCATTGACCTGTACACCAAGGGCTATGTTCCCCCGACGGCAACTGCCGACGGATTCAATGAGATCATTGCAAACTTCAAGAGCGGAAAAACCGCTATGACCGTCCACCACACGGGTTCCTCCGCCGAAATGGTAGACACCTTTGGCGATGATGTTGGCGCATTCGCCTTCCCTGCCGGTAAAGGCCAGTGGACTTCCATGGGCGATACTGAAAACGTGATGTTTGAATCCTGCGAGAATAAGGATGCCGCTTTCGAGTGGATGTCTTATCTTGCTACCGGCAAAGGTCAGGAAACCTGGTGCGTCGCTACCGGCAATGTTCCTGTCAGCAAGGAAGTACAGCAGCTGCCGCAGTTCCAGGAGGACCGCTTTATGAAGGCTTCCATTGAGGGTACTCCGTATGCCGGTATCTTCCCGATTCTGGACACCACGACCGAATGGATTTCCAACGTATGGCCCAACACGGTCGCCGCTGCCCTCACCGGCCAGATGACCGCTGAACAGGCAATGCAGGAGCTCCAGAAAGCACTCTACGCATAACGCATTCAATCGTTGTCATAATAAGGGCAGGCTGCAAAAAAGCCTTTGTAGCCTGCCCTTGCCATATCGAAAATTAAAGTGAGGTGATCCGCTTGCAGAAGAAAAAGATGACTATTTGGCCTTACCTGTTGATCGCACCCGCATTAATTATCGTTTTGGCCGTGGTATTTGTTCCTGCAGTCAATGCGATTCTGATGAGTTTTCAAAGCTATGATTTACGCCGCCCCAATAATATTGGGTTTGTAGGCCTTGACAATTATGTGGCGGTTTTTCAGGACCCGATTTTCTGGAGATCTCTCTGGAAAACAATTCTGTGGGTGGTGTTCGGCGTTGGGTTCCAGTTTGTCTTTGGATTTGCGCTTGCACTGCTCCTGAACAAGAACTTTAAAGGGCGCGGCGTCGCCCGTGCGGTCAGCCTGATCCCGTGGGTCACCCCAGGCGTTCTGATCGGTCTGATGTGGCGCTGGATTTACGACGGTAACTACGGCGTTCTCAATGATCTGTTGCAGAAGGTTGGAATCATTTCGGATAATATTCCGTTCCTTGCGCAGCAGACCACCGCGTTTCCCTCGGTCATTGTGACCATTGTCTGGCAGGGGATCCCGTTCTTCGCGCTGATGCTGCTGGCCGGTTTGCAGGGAATCCCCGGCGAATTGTACGAGGCGGCGGATATTGACGGCGCCACCTATTTCCAAAAGCTGTTCCAGGTTACGATTCCCTCTTTAAAAAACACCATTTTTGTAACGACCCTTCTGCGCATTATCTGGGTTGCCAACTCGGTGGATGTTATTTTCAATATGACCGAAGGCGGACCTGCCTATTCTTCGCAGACCCTGAGCGTGTACATCTTCAACAAAGGAAATTCTCTGAACCTTGGTTATGCATCCACGATGTCCGTCCTGCTGACGATATTGCTGTCGCTGGTTGCGGTGCCATATTTAAAGAGTATGTTTAAGAAAGACTAGAAAGGAGGAGCAGCAATGCCCGCAAATCGAATTTCGTCGCCGGCCGATGGGGGATCCATGCGGTATGTTCCGCACAAAAAAAAGCTGGCGCCCCGTATTTTCAGCCTTTATATCCCGATTACACTGTTGCTTTTGTTTCTGCTGTTCCCGTTCTACTGGACTTTTGTGACCTCTGTAAAACCGGAGCAGGAGCTCTATGGAGCCAGTGTAACCTATTGGCCTCAAAACCTGACTTTTGAATCCTACAGAAAACTGTTCGTTGACTTTAACTTCCTGAAGCCTATGGGCAACAGCCTGTTTGTCGCCGTGATTACCACGGTCGTCACGCTGATTGTTTCGATGCTTGCCGCTTATGCGTTTTCCCGTTATGACTTCAAAGGAAGAAAAGGCTTCATGGTAATGTTTCTGACCAACAACATGTTTCCCTCTGTTCTTTTGCTGATCCCGTTGTATGCCATTATGCGCAAGATGGGCATCCTGTATACCCCGACCGCGCTGGTGCTGGCTTATACAACGTTTACCATTCCGTTTTCCGTGTGGCTGCTCAACGGCTATATCAACGACCTTCCCCTTTCGCTGGAGGAAGCCGCCATGGTGGACGGCGCCAACCGCGCCCAGGCCTTTATCAAAATTATTCTGCCGATTTTGACCCCCTGCCTGATTGCAACAGGCGTGTATATTTTCATGCAGTCCTGGAACGAATATACCTTTGCGGTAATGTTTACAAACGAAAACAACCGAACGATCCCGGTAGCGCTGAAGAATCTGATCGGTCAGCTCGGCGTTCAGTGGGATCTGCTGACCGCGGGCGGTATCATTACGATTATCCCGGTCTGCGTCATGTTCTTCTTTGCCCAGAAACGCCTTGTGGAAGGCTTGACCGCGGGTGCGGTAAAAGGCTGATCATGCCGGCATCCCCAATGCCGTGCCGATAAAAAGGAGTAATATAGGAATGAATATTGCACAACAACAAGAAAAAGCCAAACAGCTGCGTGCGGACATCCTCAAGATGCTCTACACCTGCCAGTCGGGCCATCCGGGCGGCTCTCTCTCCTGCGTGGAAATGCTGATGGCGCTGTATTATAATACGGTCAAAGTAGACCCCAGGAATCCCAGGTGGGAAGACCGCGACCGTGTTGTTTTGAGCAAAGGGCATGCCTGCCCCGCGCTTTACGCGGTTCTCGCGGATCTGGGCTTCTTCCCGCGGGAAGACCTTTGGGAGCTGCGCCAGATCAACAGCCACCTGCAGGGGCATCCGGACTGCACCAAAACGCCGGGTGTCGATGTGAATACCGGATCTCTCGGCCAGGGCGTTTCCATTGCCGGCGGGCTGGCGATGGCTGCAAAGCTTAAGAAAAAAGCATATCAGATTTACGCCATTATCGGTGACGGCGAGGTTCAGGAGGGTCTGGTCTGGGAAGCTGCTATGTCCGCCTCGCATTATAAGCTGGATAACCTGACCGTTATGCTCGACCATAACGGCCTGCAGATTGACGGTTCCAATGACGAAGTTATGAGCATCGGGGATATTGTGAAGAAATATGAATCGTTCGGATTTGAATGCATGACCGTTGACGGGCATGACATCCAGGCGATCGTGGACGCTATCGAGGCGCCGCATAACGGCAAGCCGAAATTCATCTGCTGCCAGACTCATAAGGGCCACGGCGTATCCTTTATGTCCGACCAGTATGGCTGGCATGGAAAAGCGCCGTCCAAAGACGATTATGAGAGAGCAATCAAAGAACTGGGGGTAGCAGTCAATGGCTGAGAGTAAATCGCTGAGAGTGGCCTATGGGGAGACACTCATAGAGCTGGGCGCTGAAAATGATAAAATCGTGGTGTTGGACGCCGACCTTGCGCACGCCACAATGACCAACGGATTTGCCGCGCAGTATCCGGACCGTTTCTTTAATATGGGAATCGCAGAAGCCAATATGATGTGCGCGGCCGCGGGTTTTGCGCATTCCGGGCTGATCCCTTTCTGCAGTACCTTTGCGCTGTTCGGCACGGGCCGCGCGTATGAGCAGATCAGGAACTCGATCTCCTATGTCAACGCAAACGTAAAGCTTGCGCTTTCCCATTCCGGCCTTTGCGTCGGGGAAGACGGCGGAAGCCATCAGTCGATCGAGGATATCGCGCTGATGCGTGTGCTCCCCGGTATGACCATCTTCGTCCCCTGCGACCCGATTGAAACCAAAAAGGCGGTGCGCGCCGCTGTGAAAATCAACGGGCCGGTTTATATCCGTGTCGCGCGCCCGGTCTGCGACTGCGTCACGGAGGAGGATACCCCGTTTATCCCCGGCAAGGCAAATATCATGCGTGACGGCTCCGACGTCGCGATTCTGGCCACCGGCCTGATGATCCCGGAGGCGCTGAAAGCCGCCGGCCTGCTTGCAGAGGAAGGGATTAAAGCGGCGGTCGTCAACTTCCACACCATCAAGCCGCTGGATGCCGACTGTGTGCTCAAAATGGCTGAACAGTGCGGCGCCGTCGTGACCGCTGAAGAGCATTCCATCATCGGCGGGCTTGGTTCCGCGGTTGCGGAAGTCCTCGCCGGAAATTCCAACGCGAAATTCGCCCGTGTCGGCGTCAATGACAAGTTCGGGAAATCGGGCAAGCCGGCCGACCTGTTTAAAGCCTACGGCCTGACCGCTGAAAATATTGCAGCCAACTGCAAAAAACTCATCAAATAAAGGAGCTTGTCATCATGAAAATTCAGGAACTTGCCTTTGAAGGAGAAGGCCTTACCCGCGTATTTGAAAACGAAAAATGGATGGTAGGCATCAAGAACTGGAAGCCTGCAAACGATATTACCGGGCTTGACTGCCTGGAGCGCCACAATGAAACCGACGAGTTGTTTGTTCTGCTGGCTGGCCGCTGCACGCTGCTCTATGCCAACGAAACGGACGGCAAGCTGGAAATCGGAGCCGTGGAGATGCAGCCGATGAAGGTTTACAACATTCCTGCCACCCTCTGGCACAACACCGTTACCCAAAAGGGTACCAAAATGATTCTGGTGGAGGATTCCTCCACTGGCATGGCGAACAGCGAGATTCTTCCGCTGGACGCCGCACAGCTTGCGCAGGTCAAAGCGCTCGTAAAATAGCCCGTTTCTTTCTCTCCCATTTAAGGAAGCCCTGCCGGCAAAAACCGGCAGGGCTTCTTTGTCATTTTTCCTTGGAGGAGAGATTAGTTGTTTTCGAGATTTTCTTTCAAAATCTGATCTAAACCGGCTTTCTGGCTGCCTTCCAGCGGAAGGAACGGGCGGCGCGGGATACCCGCGTCGATGCCCATTGTGGTCAGAACATACTTGATTGCCGGAATTAAACCGACCGAACACAAAGCTTCCATGATGTTATTCGCTTTAACCTGCAAAGCAAGCGCGCTTTCCCTGTCCCCGGACAGATAAGTGTCATAGACCTTCTTATAATGCGGAAGCATGAAATTGAAGGTACTGCCGATCGACCCGTCCGCACCCAGCGCAAGCCCCGCGACCATGGTCTCGTCAAATCCGTTCATGACCGTCAGGGACGGGTTCAGGTGGCGGATGCGCTCCATCTGGAAGAGGTTCAGATTGGTATGCTTAACGCCCAGTACCGCACCGGAACAAAACAGCGCCTGCGTATCCGGATCGGCAAGGTCAAACGGGCGGTTGGTGTTTCCGGGAAAGTTATAAATCAGCACAGGCATATCAACCGCTTCAGAGATATCATAATAATACCGGGCAACCTGCCTCGCGGAAAAGCCGTAATAGAAAGGCGGGGTGGCGGCAATATGATGGAACCCAAGGCGTCTGGCTTCTGTTGCGTAACGGATGGCTTCGCCGGTGGAAACCGCGCCGACATGTGCTATCAGTGTGGTTCTGTCCTTCAAGCCGGAGGCCGCCTCAAAGGCCTCAATGCGTTCTTTTTCGCTCAGCAGGAAACATTCCGCGGATGACCCGCCGAGAAAAAAGCCGTCCGCGCCCTGCCTGAGGTTCCATTCCATCAGAGAAACAAGAGCTTTAGAATTCACATGACCGTTGCTGTCAAACGGAGTAATGGATGCCGAATAAATTCCTTTCATCGCTGTCTGCCCTTCCCTTCCAGCGCCATCATTACGGCTGTTTGCCGATGTAGGCAAGGATGCCGCCGTCCACGTAAAGCACATGGCCGTTGACAAAATCGGAAGCCTCGGATGCGAGGAACACAGCCGGCCCCATCAGGTCTTCCGGAGTACCCCAGCGGGCCGCCGGCGTCTTTGCGATGATGAAGGAATCAAACGGATGACGGGTGC